>JBCCRV010000710.1:0-3903 GCA_039201085.1 Myxococcota bacterium
CAGACCCCGAGCGAAGCGAACCGCTAAACTCCCGTCGATGGCGAAGGCCTGACTTTCGATGGCGGTGTGGCTCTTTGGTCACGGGCTTCGGCCCGCATCGCGCCTCAAAAGCCAGGCTCTCGGTACCTTTAGCGGATCGCTTCGCTGAAGAGTGTCGAGGCGCGCATCGCACCGGCGGATGGGCCGAGCGAATCGCCATGGGCGTGGTGATGGGCCGGACGTCGATGGTCGGCCCGCGTTGGCCGCCCTAAAAAGGGGAGAGTGGGATCCAAGGGTCCGCCTCGCTGGCGGGTAAAAAGTGCGTGAATTCAGGACCCAGGCCTAAAAAAGATCTATCCTTTGCCGTAGACGTGTCCGCCCGCAGCACCACGCACGAGTTAAAAGCGTTCTCCGGCTCACCCCGACGCCGGCGCTTTGGCCGCTACGAGACGCTCTTTCGCATCGCGGGCGGCGGTATGGCGGAGGTCTACGCGGCACGCATCGTCGGCGAGGGCGGCTTTGAAAAGGTGGTTGCCCTCAAACGCATGCTGCCGTCGCTGGCCGAAGACGAGCGCTTCGTCTCCATGTTTCTCGACGAAGGTCGCGTCGCGGCCAACATCTCCAGCCCGCACGTCGTGCAGACTTTGGACCTTGGCCGAGCCGACGACGACTCGCTCTACCTGGTTATGGAGCTTGTTGTTGGCTTGCCCCTTAGCCAGCTAATTCGTGGCGTCCTGCAGAGCGGCGAATACGTGAACCTCAGCATTGCGGCGGAGATTCTCGCCCAAGCCGCCATCGGCTTGGATGATGCGCACCAAGCGTCCACGCCGATGGGCGAGCCCTTGCAGCTCATTCATCGCGACATCTCTCCGCAGAACATCCTTGTCGACCGCACCGGCCGTACGCGCATCACAGACTTTGGCGTGGCCCGCGCCATGCAGAGCCACTCCCACACGCAGACCGGCGAAGTGAAGGGCAAGATGGCCTACTTCGCGCCGGAGCAGGCGAAGGGCGGGACGCTCACCTCGCGCGTCGACATCTTCGCCCTTGGCATCGTCGGTTGGGAACTGATCACCGCGCGGCGCCTCTTCAAGTCCGACAACCCGCTCAACACGCTTCGAAAGGTGATCGAAGAGGATATTCCTTCGGTCACGCAGCACCGGCCGGGTATTCCCGAAGCCCTCGCCGCGTGTATTGCCAAGGCACTCGAGCGCAACCCCGATGACCGGTTCGAAACGGGCCGCGATTTTGCTGCGGCCCTCCGCGCTGCCGTACCACGCGTCAAAGCCGGCGAACTCGGCGCGTACGTGCAGAAGCACGGCAGTGAAGCCCTGGCGCCGGTGGAGGAAGGCCTTCGCCGCGCGCTGGCCGACGACGACGAAGAAGCGACGCGCGTCACGGGTTCGCCCCTCGACATGATGGAGGCGCCGCAGGAGACGTCCACGTCCGCCGTCGTTCCCACGGGAACGCTTTCGACGCGCGAAGGCGTGCCGCCCCAAGCGTCCACGCTCGAGCCGGCCCAGCTCGCGAGCGGTTCGATCGTCACCACCGTCGCCGCGCAAAAAGCCAACCAGCGGCTTCTCATGGGCCTTAGCGCCGCGCTTGTGGCGGCGGTGGCCATTGCCGCGTTCCTGGCGTTTCGCTCGCCGGCCACCACCACGTCCACGCCCCTGCCGCCGCTGGCGGCGGAAGCCCAGGGCGAAGGCGCGCAAGCGCCTCCCACGGAGGCGATCGCGGAGCCGGAAGAAGCGCCCGCGGAAGCGGAAGCACCGGGCGTGACGCCCGTGCCCGTGCCCGTCTCGGACCTTGAAGCGCCGGAGGCAGCGCCGGAACCGGCCACGCGCATGGCCGGCCGAATGACTCGACGGGGCGCCCGCCGCGGCCCCTCGATGCTCTCGTCCTTGGCGGAAGCGGCCGCGCAGACTGCGATGCAAGCGGCCCCCGAGCGGACGGTGTCCGCCGCGCCGTCCATGATGGCCGCGCCTACGACGCGTGCGTCCGAATCGGCGATGAGCGCGGCGGAGCCGGCAATGGCTGTGACGATGCGCGAGCCCTCGATGATGGAAACGGTGATGGCCACGCCGATGGGCGAAACGTCGATGAGCGGCTCGACGATGGTCCTGATGGATTGGGGCCAGTAAGTGGAAGCTGCGCGCCAGACCGCGAAGGTCGAGCCGACAACGGTGCGCGCTCCGAAGGGCGCACGCCTTTTGGAGATCGACTGGAGCGACGGCAGCACCACGTACTACCGCCATCGCGTGTTGAGAGGCTTTTGCCCGTGCGCGATCTGCCAAGGTCACTCAGGCGCGATCGACTTCGTCGACGTGCCGGAAGGCGAAGGCCTGGAGCTCGTCGACATCGCCGAAGCCGGCCAGTACGCCCTGCGACTCGGTTGGGGTGACGGTCATCGCACCGGCATCTACTCGTTCGGCTACCTTCGCGATCTCGCGTCGCTCTATGACCTAAGCGAAGACGAAGCGCGCGCCCACACCTTCCCACGTCCCTGAGCGTCGAACGCCGTCCCTTGCGGATGGGCGGCGTTCTTGCTCGGACCGATCCGCACGTGCGGCGTTGCGCCCAGCGTGAAGAGCGGGAAAGCTCCACGCCGATGGGTGACGCCGCAACGATGATCGCGATTCAAATGAGCGCCTATGGCTCGCCCGACGTGCTGAGTCCGGCCGAAGTCGTCCGTCCTTCACCCGGCCCCCACGAACTGCTTATCGCCGTGCACGCGACGAGCATCAACCCAGTGGACGCAAAGATACGTTCGGGTGGCCAGCGGGCGGTCATTCCCCTTCGCTTTCCCCACACCTTGGGCATGGACGTGTCGGGAACGGTGCTCGAAGTCGGCACGAACGTGCGCGGCTTTCGGGTGGGCGACGAGGTCTTTTCGTCGCCCAGCCATCGACGCATGGGCTGCTACGCGGAGGCCGTGGTGGTGCGGGCGTCGGAGTGCGCCCATAAGCCGACCAGCATTGGCCATGAGGAAGCGGCCGGCTTGCCGCTTGTGGGGCTTACCGCCTGGAACGCGCTTGTGGACGCCGCCGACGTGCGCGAAGGCCAGCGGGTGCTGATTCAAGCCGGCTCCGGTGGCTTGGGCTCGTTTGCCGTGCAGCTCGCCAAACACCTCGGCGCCACCGTGTACGCGACCTGCAGCACCCGGAACGTCGAAGCCGTTCGAGGCTACGGCGCCGACCACGTCATCGACTACCGAGAGGCGGACTTTGAGGAGGTCGCCAAGGGCTGCGACGTCATCCTCGAGAGCATCGGCGGCGAACATATCGACCGCGCGCTGCGCACCGTTCGCCGCGGCGGCATGGTCGCGGCCGTCACGTTGAGCCTTCCGACGTACACGAAGCGCTACGGCGCCTATCCCGGCATCGTGATGATGGTCGCAGGCCTCCTTCGGCGCATGGTGGGGGCCTACCTTTTCCGCGGCGTACGCCTCCGTCCCGTCACCCGACGACCGGACGGCGTTGCCCTCGCAAAGCTCGCGGCGCTCGTCGATGAAGGGGCGATTCGGCCCGTCATCGATCGGGTCCTCCCGCTCGAAGACGCCGCCGAGGCCCATCGCTACATCGAGAGCGGCCGGGCCCGCGGCAAGATCATTTTGCGTGTCGAACGCTGAGGGCTAGTTAGTACCTCACCACCGGAGTTTTGACCGATTGAGTGCGGCCCTCGCCGTCTCGCCGGTCCTCCTCTTTGAATACGCTCGCGTCCTGCGTCGGACGCCCGCCGACCTCGAAGCCGATCATCCACACTCCATCGATCAAAACTCCAGTGGAGAGGTACTGGAGACCCGACCAGCATTGCCGCGTCGTCGCTTTGCGACGACAGCACGGCACTTGCAGCCATCCAAACCTGGACCCCTATGGCTTTTGGGGGCGCTGCGGATTCAGACGCTCCATCCGTCGCACTGTCGGC
>JBCCRV010000711.1:0-3902 GCA_039201085.1 Myxococcota bacterium
CCGGTGCTCCGACGCCGCGCCCTTGTCGCTTCAATGTCTGGTTCCTTCCTCCAGGCCCAGGGCTAGGACTTTCACCTCCAATCAAACGGTCATGCCGACCGCACATCTCGTGTGTTCCACACGACGACAGTGCGCGGGACATAGCCCACGTGACCCAAGCGTAAGGCGTCGTAGACGCGCAACCTCTGGTCCATACGCGCGGGCAGCATCGAGCCACTGAACCCGTTCGTCTTTGTGCCGGCGAGCCTGGTCGCGGGTGACCAGGCTGGGTCGACTGCGTGCGTGCCTGCCGGGGAACCGGCGTGGGAGAGGGGCTTCACCCGCTCGCCGCGGTTGAAGCCGCTGTGGACGCGACTCGCTGCGCTCGCGGTCCACGCCGCCGCCGCGAGCCGGACCCCAACGCGCCGCCGGGTGAAGCCCCTCCCTCCCACCTTCGCATGCCGTCGAACGGGCTAGGCAGCCTTTGCTTTCGTCGTCGTCTTCGCTGCGGGCTTGTCGCTCTTCGTGTTGGCTTCGGCAGAAGGGTGGAGCTTGGTGGCGATGCGGCTGCGAAGTGCTTCGTCTTCCAGTATCGCGGCGCGGGCGCGTTCTCGCCCTTGGCCGAGGGGTGCGCCTTCGAAGCGGTAGTAGGCGCCGGCCTTTTCGATCACGTCGGCGGCGACGGCCTTGTCGAGCAGATCGCCGACGGCGTCGACGCCCGTGCCGTAGCGAATGTCGAACTCGGCTCGCTGAAAGGGCGGCGCGAGCTTGTTCTTGACGACTTTGACGCGCGTGCGATTGCCGACGTGGGCGTCGCCGGATTTGACCGCACCGATGCGCCGCACGTCGAGCCGCACGGACGCGTAGTACTTCAGCGCATTGCCGCCGGTGGTCGTTTCCGGCGAACCAAACATGACGCCGATCTTCATGCGGAGCTGGTTGATAAACATGAGCGTCGTTCCCGTGCGGTGCGTGATGCCCGTGAGCTTGCGCAGGGCTTGGCTCATGAGGCGCGCCTGAAGGCCCACGTGGCTGTCGCCCATCTCGCCTTCGATCTCCGCTTTCGGCACGAGCGCGGCCACGGAGTCGACAACCACCAGGTCGACGGCGCCGCTTCGCACCAACGTCTCGGCGATCTCGAGGGCTTGTTCGCCCGTGTCCGGTTGGGACACGAGCAGCTCGCCGGCCTTCACCCCGAGCGCCGAGGCGTACTGTACGTCGAGCGCGTGTTCCGCATCGATGAACGCCGCGGTGCCGCCGGCCCGCTGGCATTCGGCGATGGCATGAAGCGTGAGGGTGGTCTTGCCGCTCGATTCCGGGCCATAGATTTCAACCACGCGCCCTTTTGGATAGCCCCCTACGCCCAGCGCTTCGTCGAGGCTTGGGCAGCCGGACGAGAACACGTCCACGGACTGTACCGTTCGATCGCCGAGGCGCATGATCGCGCCCTTGCCAAACTGCTTTTCGATGGTTCGAAGGGCTTCGTCCATCGCCTTGATTTTCTTCTTGAGCATTCAACCTCCTGCGCCTTCGCGCGCGGCGTCGCACAGCAGGTTGCGTGCCACCGCGCACAAGGGGTCGACGTCAGCCTTTCCTTGGCTGTCGCCTGGCGCATCGCCATCCTCCGCCGGCGGCCGCCACCGCCGGAGTCGCCGTCGAGTTCATCGCGCGCTGTGTTCGCAGGAGCCGTGCAGCGACGGCTCTTCGACGTGGGGGGCGACGGGCTCGTTCGCGAAGGCGCGCCTTCGACGGTACGTTTTCGAGCGCTGCCGCGGCGCTTGGGCACTCCGAAGCCTACTGGTTTGCGGCGAAACGAATTGGGGTCTTCGGAGCGAGCACGCCCGCGAAGGCACTACCGTAGCACCAGGCGAGAAACATGTTGGCGGCCACGACAAAAATCGAGATTCCGATGTCATGTCCCGGCGTGAGCACGAAGTGAAAGACGGCAATATTGAGCGTGATGGGTGCGAGCAGGATAAGCCCCAAAGGCACGAAGCGATTTGCTAGCAGCAGCAGACCGCCCACAAGTTCGGTTACCTTCACCATGTGCATGAGGTAGCCGCTTTCATTGAAGGCGGTGATCAGCGGGTTCGACTCGCCGCCGGCGGAACTCGCGAAGAAATGCGCCGCGCCAGCGAACACGAAGAGCGCCCCGAGCAGCGTTCGAAGCACATGCACGGGGAGCGTTCGCAGCCAAGGTTTGGGTGGGGAGGTGTTGGACATCGATCGAGGCCTTCATCGGAAAGGGTGGACCCGTCACTGCCCCGCCGTTGTGGGGAGCGAATGCGCCAACGTCAAACACACGGGCCTTTTGAGTGAGCTTTGAGTCGTGGGCTGCGTGATTTCCGTAGGTTGAACACCGATGAAACCGTTCACGTTGATATGCCGCCAAGCCGCTCTTGCGTTTGCGCTCTTTGTTGGATGCGATTCCACCCCGGCGCCGATGGATGCGGCACTCGATCAGCGCGCCGAAGAGGCTGGGCTCGACGAACGTCTGCGCGATGGGTCCATGGACGCCCAAGATGGTGCCCCCACGCCCTTCGTCCTCGAGCTCGCGTGGACGGCGTGCTCGCTGCGCAGCGAAGAGCCCGGCGACGACGCGGAATGCGCGCGCTTCGACGTGCCCCTTCAGTGGTCCAACCGGGACGGCGAGCGTATCTCGCTCTTCATCAAACGCCATCGGGGCGCGCCCGGTGGTGGCCAGGCGTGGTTTCTGACGGGCGGTCCCGGCCAAACGGGCGCCGACCTCGAGCCGCTCGTCGAGCAGCTTGTCGCCGTCGACAGCGAACGCAGCTATTACCTGCTCGACCACCGCGGCGTCGGCCGCTCGACGCGCCTGCGTTGCCCAAGCTCCGAGGGGCTCGAAAGTCCGAACGGCATCGGCCTCGGTGAGGGCGAGATCGAAGCGTGCCTTGCCGAAGTGCGCGCCGAATGGACCGATGCGCAGCTCGCGGGCTTTTCCACAATCAACGCGGCCCACGACGTGGGCGAAGTCATCGCCCACCTCCGTGAAGACGACGAGGTCGTGGCCCTTTGGGGCGGTTCTTACGGGACCCACTGGCTCGAGCGCTACCTCAACCTCTACCCGGAACAGCCGAGCTCGGTGATTTTCTCCGCCGTCGCGATCGACGTGGATCTGCTCAGCGTCGACCGCTACGTCGACGATTTGGCGCGAAGATGGCTTCGCGCATGCGACGCCGAAGAAAGCTGCGGGTCGCGCTTCGTCGATGCGTTCGGAGACGGCGCCGAAACCGTGGTTTCGCAGGCCCTAAGCGGGGAAGGGCGAAGGCTCTGCCCCGAGCTTGAGGCCCTCGAGATCGACGTGCCGGCGCTGAAGCCCTTCTTTGGTCAGCTCTTCAACGACATCCAGGGCCGCTCGCTCGTTGCGCCCCTCGCGTACCGGCTCGTTCGCTGTGCGCCGGAGGATGTGGCGGCGATTGGGAGACTGATTGAGAACCTCACGCCCCCCGGCGGCGTGCCCGCGCTTCCCTACGGCGTGCGCAACTGGGGTTTCGTGCTCTCGGAGAATATTGCCGTATCCGAGCTTACGCAGCCGCGGAGCTCCCAAGAAATCGCGGACGATTACGCGCGTGCGATCGCCGTACAGGGTCCGACGCCGCGCCTGGCCGAATCACGGGCCATCTGGCCCCGCTACGAGGCGCCCCCTTTTCGCAACAGCGACTACACCGGTCCGCTGCTCTTGCTGCATGGCGAGTACGACTTCCTGCCGCCGGAAGTCTACACGCGCACCGTCGAGCACTACGAACGCATGAACCCGAACGCGGACTTCGTGCTCCTACCCGGTGCGCCGCACTCGCTCGAGAGTCCAACGATCTTCGCCGAGCAGTGCGGCATCGGTCTGATCGTGTCGCGGCTCCTCAACCCTGACGTACCCGTTGCGGACTGCGCCGGACGGGTGCGGC
>JBCCRV010000712.1:0-3898 GCA_039201085.1 Myxococcota bacterium
GCGGCGGAATGAAGCGGCGCCGACCATCGTCGCAGCCGCAATCGGTCGGAAAGTTTCCAATGCACGACGTCTGCGGGATCGACCCGGCCGGGCAGGAATCACAGCTCGTGTTGAAGACCGTGTCGCCGCAGCAGGCGCCGCCCACGTCGGCGCGGCACACGAGGGGCGTCGTGCAGCTCGTTTCGCACCCGGCGGTCCGGCAGGCGCCCTCGGCGGCCGTGCCCGCTGGACAGACGTCTTCGATGGGCACGCGCATCTGCACGGAGCCGCAGCACCCAACGGCGTCGACCTCAAAGCAGTCGCGAAGGGTCGGCGGGGTCGTGGAGTCGCTGTCGAAGCAGCCGGCAAGGAGCAGACCGGTGAGGAAGAGCGAGGAGCGGTTCATAGAGCAAGGCTTTCAACAATGGAACGGCGCCGCCCAACTCCGACACTTTGACCCGTCTGGCACGATCCGGCGCATGGTTCAGAGGCGAGAGCTCAAGGGTTGAAGGGGATTGAAGAGCGGCATTTTGCGGTCTTTTTGCGCTATTTCCGGCTCAGACGGCCGGCAGGCGTACCGCGAAGCGCACGCTTTATGCCAATTGATCCCAATGCATGAGCACGGCACGCTGTCTGCACCTCATGCTGCCCGTGCGCATCCTGCTCGTTTGTCTTCTTTTTGCTGCACTTGGCGGCTGCGGCGGCGTGGCCTCGCGGGACCTCCGGATCAACGAGGTCGTTAGCAACAACGAAGGCGTCGCCATCGATGAAGCCGGCGAAACGGAAGACTTCATCGAGCTCGTCAACGTGGGCGCTGAGCGCATCTGGCTCGACGCCTACAGCCTCAGCGATGGCGGTGAACCCGCCGACCTTCCAGCCCTTCCCCTGGAGGCGGGAGCGCGAATCGTCTTTTACGCCGACGGCGAAGAGGACGAGGGCGACCGCCACCTTCCCTTTCGCCTTTCGTCGCGCGGCGAAATGGTGCAGCTCCGCGCCGGCGGCGCCCTGATCGATTCGATCGACTTCCCCGTCCTCGAAGCGAACGAGTCCTACGCCCGCTTTCCGGACGGCGCCGGCGATTTTCTCCCTTGCCGCTTCACGAGCGCTGGCGCCGCCAACGGCGATCGGTGTGGTCCGCCGGAACCGGAAGAAGTCATCGTCGAGCCGTTCACACCCTACGACTGGGCGGCGGTGTTTCCTCCCATCACATCGCCCCTCTCCTTCGAAGGGGCGGACCTTCGCCCGGCGGACGGTCCGGCGCGTATTCAGCTTCGAAACGAGTCGGCGGACGCGATCGACCTTTCGACTGTCTCCCTGCGCGCCGCCGCCCATCGCCCAGCGCTTCCCTGGCCCAGCGCCGGCGACGGCGTCGAGCTCGAGCTCGACGGCGCGCTCGCGCCGGGCGAGACCCGGACCTTCAACCTCACCGAGGGCGTTCTCGCGGTCATTGAGGACAGCGACCAGTTCGAAGGAGTGCTCACGATCTTTCAAGGCGAGGCCGCACTGGCGCGTCTCGACTTCATGGCCTGGCCCGAAGGCGCAAGCCTTGGGCGCCGGGACGACGGTCCGATGCAATACTGCCGAGGCGGCTCGGGCCTGGAAGGCCCCTGTGACGTCCTTCCAAGCCGCGCCGTGGCGGACCGACTTCGCTACTTGCGAACACCGGGCGATTTCGCCGCCCTCGCCGCCGGCGGCACGACGCTCGGGTTGAGCGCCGTGAAATTCATCGTCGACCTGGAGCGTGAAGGCGCCGTGCACCTGCTCAGCGCCAGCGACTACGACCTTCACTACACCTTCGTCCGCGAGCGCATCGAGGAAGCGGAACATCTCGACCGATGCGATCCCGATGAAGCGTTGGTCTTTCGCCGCGCATGGGGCCAGTACAGCGCCGAAAACTACTCGCGCGTCGAGGGTCGACGTTTTCTCGGCGGCACGCTCGTGAGCCACGCGGGCGCCGGCGTTCAAACGGTGGAGTTCGTCACGGGCGACAACATCAGCTCGTCCCAAATGCACTTCGCGTTCTTCGAAGTGACCTCCCACGTCTTTGAACCGCGAAGCTGGCACATTCGCCCCCAAGGCAACCAACAGAGGCTGAAGGTGACCGAACTCGAGGGCAGCGCACCGATCCTTGGCGAAGACGCGATTCGCGCGGGCGTTCGCTTTCAGCCGCTCAACGCCGCCGTCAGCTACGGCGTGCTCCGCTTCGTTCCCGCGACCGAACTGTCGTCGCGCACCGATCTCGGAAGCGAAGTCATTCTTCTCACGGACGATGTCCCCAATGACCTGCCCCTCGTCGGCGGCGTGATCACCGAAGGATTGCAAACACCCCTCGCCCACGTGAACGTGCTAAGCCGAGGCCGGGGCACGCCCAACATGGCCCTTCGCGACGCTCGAAGCGACGCTCGCGTTGCGGCGCTGTTGGATACGCTCGTGCGCTTTGAAGTCACCGAAGGCGGCTTTTCGCTGGCGGCCGCAGGCGCCGACGAGGCGGAACAGTTCTGGCAGGCTCAACGGCCAGACGGACCGCCGGTCGCTCCGCGCCTTGACGAGAGCTTCGACGGCTTGGTCGACCTCACCACCGTTGGGCTCAGCGCCGTACCCGCCATTGGCGCCAAGGCCGCACAGCTCGCCGAACTCGGGCGCGTCGTGTCGCGGCGCTCCGCCTGCGCCGGTCCGATTCCGATGCCGGACCGACCGTTTGCAGTTCCCGTGCGCCACTACCTTCGCCATTTCGATGCGTCCGGCGCCCAGACGATCCTGGACGCCGCGGAGAACGACCCGGCGTTTCGTACGGATTCACGGCGGCGCGCCGAAGTGCTCGAGGAAGTGCGGACCGCCATTCAAACGCACCCCGTCGATAGCGCGCTGCTTCAGCTACTCGAATCGACCCTGCGCGACCGTTGGGGCAGGCAGCGCGTGCGCTTTCGAAGCAGCAGCAACGTCGAAGATCTACCGGACTTCAGTGGCGCGGGTCTCTATACGTCCACGAGCGTCGAGCTCGACGACCCCGAGCGCACCCTTGACGACGGCCTTCGCACCGTTTGGTCGAGTCTGTGGAATGCGCGCGCCTATGAAGAGCGCCGGCGCGGCCACATCGATCAGAACGCCGTGGCGATGGGCGTGCTCGTTCACCCCGCCTTTCGTTCGGAGATCGCCAACGGCATTGGGGTCAGCCGGAACGTGCTCGATCTAACGCGAAACGACATCTATTACTTCAATGTTCAGGCCGGCGAAGCGTCCGTGGCAAATCCCGCCCCGGGCATCAGCACGGACGCGTACCAATACCGCTGGGGTCGCTCGCCGCGCGTCGTTTACGAGAGCCGGAGCTCGCTCACGCCCTTTGATGTCCTGCGCGTGCAGGAGATCGATTGGGCCGCATGCCTCGTTCATGCCATCCACGACCACTTCGAACCGCTCATCGATCCACAGTCCGAACGCCCCTTCTTCGCCATGGACATCGAATGGAAGGTGGTTGGCGACGATCGCCGGGTCATCGTGAAGCAAGCTCGGCCTTACGACGTCGGAACGGCCGAAGCGCCGGCCGATTGCCGCGGGTTCTGAGCGGGCCGGCGCGCCAAGGTCCGTTGAACACGTTCATTCGCGAAAGCGGCGCAGAAGTTTTTTTGCCGCGGCACATTGCCGCGCCCACTCCGGCGCGCCGTATCGCCCCGTTACAAGCCGTGACAAAAATGTCCGTGCCAAATGCGCTCGCTCGGCGCCATTGTTTGCGAGAAGCACCAATCCCACGACCCCGCCCACGGCCAATCGGCCGCTTAGGACTAGGAGGAAACGATGCGATTGGATTCTTGGACACGGGTAGCGCTTGCGCTTGCCCTCAGCGTAGGCGTCGGCGCCAGTGGCGACCACCACCGGGACGGCGCCGGAACCGGCCCCCACGAAAAAGGCCCCACCCCCCAAA
>JBCCRV010000713.1:0-3895 GCA_039201085.1 Myxococcota bacterium
CGCACGTTGAAGAGCGCGTAGAGGCACAGAAACACGCTGAAGAAGAAGCACGGGTACTCGAGGGCCGTCACACCGGCCGCGAGAAAGCCCGCAAGCGCCGTGAGCGCCCAACCGCGGAGCGAGTCGCGCCAGCCGGCGGCCGGCCCGCGCCGACGAAACCACGCCAGCAGCATAAACGCACCGCCCGCAAAGGCCGCGCTCGTGGCGTGGCTGGCGAAGATGTAGCTGTAGCCAAGAAACACCGACCCGAACGTGAAGGCGATAAAGGCAAAGTCGCGCGCCTGGGGGGAGCGCGTGAGACCGCCCAAAAAGCGATAGAAAAAGAAGACGAAGATCGCGCAGGGGATGGCCGTGCCGAGGAGGCGCGCCCACCAAAGGCCAAAGGACAGCTCCGGCGTTCCCCCGCGTATGGCTCGGGCAATCAGATAGCCAGGCACGCCAAGCCAGCTCGTCAGCGGCGCCTTGACGGAGTAGTAGCTCCGCTCACCGCGCAACGCGCCTTCGCAGGGCACGGCGCCGTCATCGCCTCGCTCCACGCACGCCGCGTCGTTCACCCAGCCCCATCGACTGCGCGCTTCGGAAATCTCGTAGGACCCCTGCTCAACAAGGGCGGCGGTCATGTAGAAGCGAACGTTTTCGTTCGGGTTCTTCAAGCGCTCGAAGAAGGGAAAGACGAAGAGCCATGCGCCCATAAAGAAGAGCGTCGCCACGAGCGCACGAGAGGCGCTCGGGGTGGCGGGGGCTATCATTGGGGAGCGCATCGGTTTGAAGGGCTAAGGCCGGCGCCAGCGGCGGGCAGACCGCACAGGACGGGCTGAGTCTTATGCCACGGTTTCGCCGATGGGCACGAAGGTCAAGGAAGCGACCACGACGGCCTTGCAGCGGCCTCGGCTAGGCCGCAGTCTCTCACCCGCATGGCCACCCGCGTCATCATTCCCTGCTATGACGAAGCCCGACGCCTGGCGCCCGGGGCATTCTTGCGCGCCCTCGACCGCGACCGTTCGCTGCGCTTTCGCTTCGTCAACGACGGGAGCCGCGACCACACGCTCGAGGTCCTTCGCGACATCAAAACGCGGGGCGGCGGCCGCGTGGCGATCACGGACTTGGCGCAGAACTCCGGCAAGGCCGAAGCCGTACGTCAGGGGGTGCTCGCAGAGCTCTTGCTTTGCGAGGGTGACGATGAGTACGTCGGGTTCTGGGACGCCGACTTGGCAACGCCGCTCGAAGAGATCGGCCGCTTCGCGGATATTCTCGATCAGCGCTCGGAGGTGGCGCTGGTGCTTGGTTCGCGCATTCGGCTCCTCGGCCGCCACGTCGACCGAAAGTTCTACCGACACGCGTACGGCCGCGTCTTCGCCACCATGGTCTCACTCGTGCTTCGCCTTCCGGTCAACGACACCCAGTGCGGCGCAAAGCTCTTTCGCGTCAGCGACGCCACGCGCGAGCTTTGGGACGAGCCGTTCCTGTCGCGGTGGATCTTCGACGTGGAGATTCTTGCGCGCCTCGTCGTGCACTGGAAAGCGGCGGGGCTGGACGCCTCGGACCGCATCGTCGAACAGCCCCTCGAGCGCTGGACCGACATTGCCGGCAGCAAGGTGGGCGTAAAGGACGCGGCCCGCGCGTTCTGGGAGATCATGCGGATCGAACAGCGCTACGGCGACGCGCTCAAGGGCGCGTAGCCACGATCCGAAGTGCGCACGCCGGCGTGAACGAAGCTTCGCTTCGGCCGCGCGAGAGCGTCGATGGCCATCGCCTGAGCGCGGCACGCGAAGGCGCCGGCGGGGCCAAATTCGCACGGACGGTCAAAACGGCGCGCTCGGCCATCGCTAGAACGGGCCCCATGACAAACCTCAACGACTCCTCCCTCCGCAAAACCTGGGAACGATACGCCAGCGCGTGGAAAGCGCCGAGCGCCGACGAAAAGCGCGCGTTGCTCGACGGAGCCACGCTTCCCAATGCCGTGTATACGGACCCCCTTCACCGCACGGAAACGCGCGACGCGCTGATCGAATACATGCTGGAGTTTCATCGACAGGTCCCCGGCGGCCACTTCGAGACCACTTGGTTTATGAGCCACCACGGCTGCGGCGCGGCGCGCTGGTGCATGCGCGGCGCAGACGGCACCGCCCTCGGCGAAGGCGTGAGCTATGTTGTCTTCGACGACTCGGGACGGCTGCGTTCGATGACCGGCTTCTTCGAGTCCGCATAGGGCACCGTGAGCTACCTCGAGCAGATCCAACGCGGCATCGACTTCATTGAAGGTCGGCTCGAGGGCCCGCTCGAGCTGCGCGAAGTCTCGCGCGCTGCGGGCATGAGCCACTGGCACTTTCAGCGCATGTTCAAAGCGCTCACGGGCGAAACACTCATGGCGTACGTGCGGGCGCGCCGGCTCTCGCTCTCGCTCGATCGGCTGCTTCGGACGGACGGACGCATCCTCGACATTGCCCTCGATGCAGGGTTCGAGTCGCAGGCGTCCTTTACGCGCGCCTTTCGGCAGGCCTTTGGCATTACGCCGGGCGCTTACCGGCGTCTCGGCCACGGCGCGCGCTTTCTACGCAAGGTGCGCATCGACGCGGACTACCTAGCGAACCTCGATCGGGGCCCGCGCCGGGCCCCGCGAATCGTCGCGCGACCGGAGCAAGTGCTGACGGGCCAAATGACCGAGCTCTACGGCGTTGATTCGCACAAGAACAACCTCGCGGAGAAGCTGCCCCAGCTTTGGGACACGTTTCTGCAGGTGCCCTTCGAGTCGATCGAAGGCGCGCGCTACTACGGGGTCATCGAACAGTTCAGCGAACGGGAGGAACGCCTCCGCTACCATGCCGCCGTGGAGCTTCCGAACGGCGCGAAGACCGATCGCCCCCTTTCGACCGTTCATGTTCCCGCCGCGTCCTACGCCATCTTTGAGCACCACGGCTACGCCGCCGATCTCGACCACACGGTGAACTACATCTACTCCGTCTGGCTGATGCAAAGCGGCCATCGTCACAGCGGCGGTCCGGACCTCGAGATCTACGACCATCGCTGGCACGCCAGCAGCCCACACTCGGTGGTCGAATACGCGATTCCGCTCAGCTAGCTAAGCAACTTTCGGACGTGTCGCTCACGGGTGCCAAACGGGGGCAGGACGCGGTAGCGTGGCTTCATGGACCATTCACGGCTGAAGGATGCATCGCGCAGCTTTTTGCGGAGTCGCTTCGACGCGTCCGCCGTCGCGACCTACCTGGCGGAGCTCGGGCGAAGTGTCGGCGTCGATCGGGCCTACGTGTTTGAGAACGAAACCACGCCCGCGGGCGAGGTCCTCTCGTCGCAGCGTTTCGAGTGGAACAGCGGCACCGCGGAGGCGCAGATCGACAACCCTGAACTGCAGGGACTTTCGATGACGGAGGTGCTTCCCCATTGGCTCGAGACCTTTGAGCGCGGCGACGTCTACTTCGGTGTAGTGGCCGAACTCACGCCGCTCGACCAGGAGATCCTCGGCCCGCAGGACATTCAGTCGATCCTCGTCTGCCCGATCCGAGTCGGCGGCGAGGTTTGGGGCTTCGTAGGCTTCGACGACTGCCAGTCCCCACGTGAATGGGGCGTCGAGGAGCGCATCGCGCTTTCGCAGGCATCGACGGCGTTTGCCGCGGCGCTTCGGCACCGCGATCTAAGCGAGCGGCTCTCGGCCGCTCGGGCCGCGCTCGAAAAGAGCGTGCGTTGACGCGGCGCTACTGACCGAAACCGAACTTATACGTCGCACCGAGGCGCATATAGATGTTCAGGTCGTCGTTGCCCGCGCCGAAGATGTCGCCGAGCACCCGGCGATTGCCGCCGAAGACACCCTCGAAGCTACCCCACACGTTCCAGTGCTGGGCCACGATGAACTCGAGGCTGCCGCCGAGGCGAAAGCGCG
>JBCCRV010000714.1:0-3886 GCA_039201085.1 Myxococcota bacterium
CTGATCGAGAATCTCAATGGCGGCATTCGCGACCTCACTCGCCGCGTCAAACGTTGGCGCAACGGCTCGATGATCCGCCGGTGGGTCGGCGCTGCCGTTGTCGAACGCGAGGCTTCGTTCCGCCGCGTACGCGGTTACAAGTCGCTTCCAAAGCTCAAGCGTGAGCTCCGTCCATCCGACTCGCAGGCCCCATCGTTTGCTCCGGAGGCCGAAGCCGCCTAAGCATGTTCAACCCGATCGGAGCCGCCTCGATTTTCAACAGCGGCCGGGACATCGCCCGTCGGTTAGGTCGGCGAAGGTAAGCGCCACCTTCATGGGTTCGAGCTGGCTCTTGTCGCCTTCGCGGAAGTCAGTTCGATCCAAGCCGGGTAACTCCCCGGCGGAAGCGGCGGGTCCCAGCGCATGTCGAATGGCATCAACAAGGTTCGACTTGCCGACGTTGTTCCGACCGACGACGACGTTGAGCCCCGGTTGCAGCGAAAGCTGGCAGTCCTTCAGGTTTCGGAAGTTCTGGACGTGGACTGAGGAAATGTACATGCGTTGACCAGCGGATAGTAAGGACACCTGTTTTATGGGGCTCGAGTTGGGGGCCGTTAGGACGATAGTAAGCAGGACGATAGTAAAGACAGCCAGTGCGCCGGGATAAACCCGCAGAAAGTTGAGGATGAAAGAGCCTTTTCTGTGTGCCAATGTGACGTAAGGCCGGTGCTGTGGGCGAACCCTCCGGGCCTGTGCTCGTGGGAGGTGGACAACTCGTCAAACGCGTTGAGCGCGCGTTCGACGAACTCGGTTGAAATTCAATAAGGGCTCCGTCGCCAAGTTCGAAAGGACCTACGCGCGATGAAGAGCGTCAAGGACTTGCCGGATCTCACGCGCGACTACGCGCCCAAGCTCATTCGCGCTTTGCGCGCTGCTCTGGAGTAGCCGCCGAAGTGCCGGTCGCTCGGACCCGTAAGATAGCTACCGTCCGGGTGACGGACGGCGCAGGCTGCCAGTCGCTTAGTGTCCGTTGGTTCTGCGAGATCGTTTCTGCCGGGACGCAGCAAGTTCGCGGTGTATGAAGCCAGTAAAGGTTTGTCGGCCACGAAGAGCGCACCGAGCGTCTTCAAGACCACGCACCGGTAGGCGGTTCCTATCGAAGTCCTGCGTCCACGGCCCTGATGAGCTCGGCCTCCCACGGGCGTTCGCTGCCCGGCGCACTTCGCACGCACCGCGCTCCGATTTGCCCACCACGAAACTGCCGCGTGATTCGAAACTCATCGACTGAGATCGACCGAACGAGGTCGAGTCCGCGATGGGCGCCGTCGAACCTATCACGCCCTTCAAAAGCGAGAGGATCGTCTTCGAAAGTGGTGTGACCTTCCGTGTCCGCAACGGGTTCGAGAACGCCTCCCATCATGCGTTCGACACCGTACACACTTCGAGTAACAGGAGCACCGTCGTAGCGCAGGGCTTCCGGAGTTCCATGGCCGGGACAGCCGAAGTATGAGAGCTCATCGCACGTAGGCGGCACACTCCACAGAAACTCGGACGAGGCGACGTCCGGACCCCGTGCCGCTTTCTCCCACTCGGTACTGGTCGGCAGACGTCGGCCATCCCAGCGGCAGAAAGCCCAGGCAGCACGTTTGTTCCACCCCCAAAGGATCTGTTCCGGAGCAAAGTCCGGTGAAGCCTGACAGTCGCCAGCGTCAATGCACGCTGCCGCCCGGCGCGCCGTGACGGGGTATCGGTCAATGTAGAAAGCGGAGACAAACACCGTGCCACGAGGGTGCACAGCACCCTCATCCGTCGAACCGCGAAGGTACGCCCCCGCCGGGACGCAAACTTCCTCAGCGTCGGGTGGCTCAGTGCGTCGTTCCCCAGCGCAGCCCGGCATACACTCGCTCGGCTCGTTCCATTCGCAACGGTCGGAGCACACTTGCAGAGACACCTCGCTGAGCGAACACAGTCCGGCGACGTTGCGTACCTCACCGACTTCACACTCACCGGCAGACCTACCGTCATTCCAGTCAGACCACTCGCAAGAGTCCAAGCAGAGGCGCCGACGCGTCGCGCACATTGGCAACTGCTCTTCTTCTACTTCACCGGGCTCGCAGGTTCTCTGGTCGAAGCACTCCGCGACGGGGAGCCAACGACCGTCGTCGCCGCAGGTTTGAGGTCCAGTGCCGCAACGGGCGCATCGAGCGTTGCGCACGGATCCCGGCTCACACTCTTCGGGGGATTGGTCGGCTGCGGCGTCCACACCTCCATCGTCCCGGAGCCGTTCGTCGAGAGCGCCGGCTTCGCGAATCGCTCCGCCGAGGTCTGCATCGTCGGGTGAATCGGACTCACCGCAGCCAAGCATCAGTAGAAGTGAAAGCGCAGGACTAAGGCACCTACCCCAGGATGAACGCAATCGGCTGGACATCGGAGCATGGCAGACAGTGGATATGGAAATTCTAGACACCATTGTTCGGACGATAACATGGCCTTGAACCACCAGCTCAGGTAGGTCCAGTGTTTCGCTCGTAGGTCTGGTGCTTGCTGTTACCGCGCAGGCCTACCGAGGGATATTCACGCAGTCTGATCGAGCGCGTCTGTAGAGTGGGCGAGAGCCGCGCGATGGATGGCCAGGCGGAAACCCGCCGGCGGCGCGATGGCGCGGTTTTGTCGCACAGCGTGTAAGTCGAGCTTGTGTCGACGGCTTGGGCGAGGATTTCACAGTCGACGCGCTTAGGCCTTTTATGGGCGGCGTGCTTGAGGCAATCGACGACGCCAGTGTTGTCCGGGGCTGCAGCGGGCCACCTTGACGGTGAGAAGAGTGACGTTGGCAGGACGTCCATCGGCCGGTCTTCCAGGGAGGTCGTGACGGCGACAGCGCCCGTGCAAGACTTCAGTGGCGACGCACGACCTAGATTAGCATCGTAATTCCTCGTACAGTTGAAGTGCAGGGGGAGCCGGATAGGCAACAAGAAATTGGGTCCCAATTCGCCGCTTTCAGGCTGAGATCCATCTTATTGAGACAATTGCGACATATGTATACCTTATGCTGCGACACGAGCGTCTCAAATCCTGAACGCCTAATTCACGTCGAGATAAGCTGAGATCGAACCATGGCCCGCCCTCGAATCCAGCGTCCTCGACTTCGGCTCGACGCCACGCGTATCCGTCGTCCCACCGCGCCTTCGCCGACGGTCCCAACACCGGCGCCGTCTCCGTCTCGTCCTCCGACTCGGCCAGGCAATAAGGCGCGTCTCCGGCGTGAGCTGAAGCTGCTGCTGGCGAAGGTGCGGAATGTGGAGGCGGAGTTCTATGCGGTGGGGCAGGCGCTTCGGAAGCTGGACCGGCCGGAGGTGCCGGCGGCGTTTGGGCATGCGACGTTTCGTGCGTTTGTGGAAGCAGAGGTGATGGGGTTTCATCGGGCGCATCGGTACATGACGGTGGCGGAGGCGTATACGAAGCGGTCGGCGCTTTCGCTCGGGGTCGAGAAGGCGTTTCACTTGGTGCAGTACGCGCGGGTGATGAACACGCGGACGTCGGCGCAGGCGATGGCGGAGCGGGATGCGCGGATTGGTTCGAACCGGGAGCGGGTCAGCGAGCTGACTGCCGTCGATGTGCAGAACTTGGTGCGGGCGGGGCGGCTTCGGGCGGCTCAAGAGGCGCGGCCGAAGGTGACGCATCGGGAGCGTCGGGTGGCGGCGAAGTTGGGGCGGGCGTTTGAAGAGCGCTTTGGTGTGGACGCGACGGTTCGCGTGGATAAGAAGCGGGACGTGGTTCGGATTGAGGTACGGCTCGCGGACCTGCTCGAGTAGTGGCGCCGGTGGGAACCGGCGTGCTCCGCGGGATACCCCCCTCGGGCGAAATGGGGACCCCGTACTGTGGACGCGACTCGCTGCGCTCGCGGTCC
>JBCCRV010000715.1:0-3874 GCA_039201085.1 Myxococcota bacterium
GAAGCTGTTCGGCGACCTGCAGGCGGCGACCGGAAGCCACCCAGCTGAAGTAGGCCGTGAGCGCAGAGCGCTCGACCTCTAGGAGCGTGAGCTGACGCGCGTTTTCCGCGCCCTCCAAGCTGAACTCGCTGCGCGCGACGCGTGCGCGGCGCGAGTCCATCGGACCACCGCGCAGAATGGGCACACGGAGACCGGCCCGCACCTCGCCCCCGTTCAGCGTTTCCGTGGAGTAGTAGGTAGGAAAGCGGTCTTGGTCGACGCCTTCGTGGTAGCGGTAGCCCGCGTAGACCTCTGCGCCCCAATAGGGCGTCGCTTGCCGAATCTCCGCATCGATACCGCGCAGCTCGTAGTAGCCGCCGTGGCGAAGCGAGCCGTACACCGAGAGGTAGGGATCAAAGCCGCCCCGCGAAGCGAGCAGCTGCTCGCGCGCGGCTTCCTCGCTTTGCAGCGCCGCTTCGATCTGCGGATGGTGCGTCTGCGTTGACGCAAGCACATCCGCCAGCTCCAGCGTCTGGGCGCTCGCGGCGCTGGCGGAGAGCGCCAGCGCCAGCGTGAGGAAGTACCTCATGCGCCGCCCCCGTATTCGTCGACTTCGGCCGCGGAGTCGTAGGAGGGCGGGAAGCCGTTGAGCTGTCGCCAGATTTCAAAGCCAACGCTCACTTCGTCGAGCAGGACCCAGCCCTTGGCGCGCGTCCCCTGGCGCAGGTAGCGCGCTTCGGGCCACGGTTCGTCGTCCGGATCCGCCAGCACGACGACGCGAAAGTCGCCCTGCGAGTTGTCTGAAGCGGCGTCCACGAACGCCACGCGACCGTGGAACGTACCGATAGCGACGCTCGGCCAGCCAGCAAACTGTACGCCGGGCCAACCCTCAAACTGCACGCGCACGTGGCGTCCGGGCGAGATGAGCGAAGCGTCGTTGCCGTCCACGTAGATCTCGACGGCACGCGACTGGGTGTCGGGCACGAGGTAGGCAAGGTCCTCGCCGCGGCTCACCTGCACGCCGCCCTGCTGCACGAGAATGCGCTGCATAATGCCCGAGCGCGGCGCACGGACGACCTGGGCCTCCTGCTGCGCAAGGCGTGACTCGACGGACTGAAGGCTCGCCTGAGCCGATGCGACCTGCGTTTCCGACGAGCGCAGAAGGGCCGTCGCCGAGCGAAGGTCGGCCTCCGTCGACGCGCGCACGCGTTCGGCGGCGGCTCGCTTGTTCGCCAGATCGTTTTCCGCCGCGCGCACGCCGGCGCGGGCGGACTGAAGCTTGGCGTTCGCCGTAGCGGCGCCCAGCTCCGCAAGCTCACGCTCGCGGCGCGACGAAAGGCCCTGCTCCGCCAGGTCGGAGATTCGCGTTTGCTGAAGCTCCGCCGTGGCGACTTCCGCTTCGGCGGCCGCGAGCAGCTCGCGCTTCGCCTGGAGGGACTCGCGGGCGCTGCGAATCTCCGCTTCGGCGGCGCGGATCTGCGCCGACTGGCTTCGGCGCAGCGCTTCGAGGCGCTCCGAGTAAGCAAGCACCTGGGACTCGTACGCTTCGAGGCGGTCGTTGTTGGCCGAGCGCTCCATCTCGATGCGCGAGAGACGGTTCGGGTCGTTGTCGACGAGGTCGACGAGCACATCGCCCTCCTCGACGCGCGCACCTTCCATCACGTGCCAGTGGCCGATGCGGCCCGAGATCGTCGCCTGCACGGTCTGGCGACGCTCGTCCGGCGAGAAGGCGATGACCTTGCCGGTGCCCGTCACGTTCTGGTTCCAGGGCGCGAGCGCCGCGAAGATCACGAATAGCCCAAGGGCCGTCGCGAGACGCTTCGCCAGCCGACGCGGCCGGGCCACGCTCGGCACGAGGCGCGAGGCCGGAAGAAGCTCGGCGCCCTCGCGCCAGCGGCTCGGAAAGAGGGTGGTGCTTCGGCTCATCAGAGGGCTCCCAGCTCAATGCAGTGATCGCAGTCGTTGACGACGTTCATTTCGTGCGTCGTCACGATCAGCGTTCGACCCATGGTGATATTGTCGAGAAGGGGCTTGCGCTCCCGTTCCGGTAGGGCATCCACGACGCCGTCGAGAATCAACAGGTCCGGGCGACCCGCGAGCGAACGCGCAAGCGTGAGGCGCAGCGACTCCAGCCGGTTGAGGGGCACGCCGCTCGGGTTGAGCTTCGTACGCAGGCCCTCAGACATGCCGCGCACCACTTCTTCGAGGCCAACGATGCGCAAAATCTTCCAGATCTCTTGCGTCGAAAGCGTCAGGTTGGCGACGCGTACGTTGTCCGCGATCGTCCCGGGCACGATTTCCGGTTCGCGCACAACGGCGACCCGTGTGCGAAGGCGGTCTTGGCGCACGTCGCGCACGTCGTGTCCGTCGAGGAGCACCACCCCCGCCTCCGGTCGGCGTAGACCGAAGAGCACGTCGACGACGGCGCTGGACACACGGCGCGAGCCATGCAGGGCTACGGTCGCGCCGGCTTCGATACGCGCCGTCAGGTTTCTCAAACCGCCGCCTTCGCTGCTGACCTGTCGAAACTCCACGGCCACCGGTCCCTCGTCGTAGAAGGCATCGTCGCCGCCGGGATCTTCGAGCGGAACGGCGAGGAGCGCGCCCAGCTTGTCGACGGCGGCCACAAGGTCGTAGGCCGTTTCCAGCTTGTTGCCGAGCTTGCTCAGCGAAACGACGATGGCCGTGACGATGAGCTCGGCGGCAACGAGCTGACCAATGCTGAGCTCGCGGCTGACGACGAGCCACCCGCCGACGCCGAGAAGCGTCGCGTGCGCAATCACCTGCAGGCCGAGGGCGCCGAGAAGCTGGCGGTAGAAAATGCGGAAGTGGTCAGCGCGGTCCGTCAGCCAGTTGGCCGCAAGCCGATCGAGACGGCGACGCGCGTAGTCCGCGCCGCCATGAGCCTTGAGGGCGAAGGGGTGGCGCGCCATCTCCTGCAGCCATCCAGCGACGGCGTACTTCGTCTTCGATTCACGAATCGCCGAGTGCGTCCCCCCCCGTCCCATCAGGAAAAGGACGAACGTCGTAGCGATCGTGAGGATGACGCCAAAGCCGAGCAGAATCGGATGGTAGAAGGCGAGCACGATCACGCCGACAAGGGCCGTGAGAAGCGCTTCCACGCCGCCCACGAGCAGGCCGGAGAGCGCCTTTTGGGCCGTGAACACATCGAAGAAACGGTTCACCAGCTCCGGGCCCGAGCCGCGCTCAAAGGCGCCGATGTGGGCGCGGGGCAGGCGATCGGCAAGGTCGGAGACGAGACGCACGAAGATGCGCCGCTGCACCACTTCCACCACCCAGCTCTGCATGGCGTGAAGGGCGGCGGCGAACACGAGGCCGGCGGCGAGCATAAGCGTGAGCACCAAACTCGGCTGCAGCAGTTGACCGAAGGCCACCGTGTTGACCAGGGTCTGCACCGCGAGCGGAAGGGTGAGCGAGAGCAGACCCACGCCGATGGCGTAGGTCACGATCGCGAGTACGTTCGAGCCCTCGCCTTCGAGAAGGGCCCGAACGCCCTTCCACGGCGACTCGGCCTCGCCCAAGGCCGAACTCGGCGCCGTAACGAGCGAGAGCCAGGTCAGCTCGCGGCCACCAGGAGCCGATACGCCGACGAGGCGCGTTCGCAGCTCCGACTCGTTGAGCCACTGGCGCCCTTCCGAATCCTCGATGCAAATGCGGTTTCCGAGCCGCTGAACGAGGGCGACGAGCTGGCCGTCCATCGTTTCCGTGAGCAGCGGTCGCTCTTCCGAAAGGGTGCCGAGGACCGCGTCGATCGGCGCCGAGAACGTCGAGCAGCGAATCGATCCATCCGCCTGGGCCGCCTGCGCAAAGGTCTCCAAGGGCGCCTCCGCCGAGGAAGCCGCTTCAATCTCCGCCGGCGTCGGCGGCGGAAGGC
>JBCCRV010000716.1:0-3850 GCA_039201085.1 Myxococcota bacterium
AGGAACGAATCGAGATTTCAAAAATCCAAGGGATTTTTGAAAACTCGAGTCAGCGCCGGTGTTGCAACGCAACGCCGGTCGAACGCGCAGCGTTCGTCTCCGGAGCGTCGAGTGGGTTGCATATCAAGCTTGAGACACCTGGCCCAACGTCTTCCAAACGACAAATCTGTTATAGGCAGACGAGGAGACGCCGATGCGCATCGCACCACCTTCTTATGCTCTCGTTGGTCTGCTGGTCGCTGCATGCGGCGGCGAGGAGGCGCCCGCAGCGCCCGAACCAGAAGCCGCTGAGCTCCCTGCGGCGGAGCCAAGCGCCGAGGCGCCCGCGGAACCAGAGGAGGAGGAGACGCCAGCGGAGCCAAGCCCGGGCGACTCGAACTTCGGTACGATCACGCTGGCGCCAGGCTTTCCAGAGGACCCGTACCGCGCGACGGGCACCTCCGGAGGCAACAGGGATGCCTCCACCCTGTCGGACGCCTGCGCGGGGTTCGTGACGACCCCGCCCGATCATCTCTTCGTCGCGCAAGCGGACTTCTCGGTGCTCCGGATCATGGCCAAGTCCGAAAAGGATGTGACCCTCGTAGTGCAGCGTCCGGATGGAACCTACCTGTGCAACGACGACTGGGAGGGCAACAGCGAGGGCGCGACCCATCCGCTGGTGAGCGCCCACTTTCCGCCCGGCACGTACAAGATTTGGGTCGGAAGCTACGAAGCCTCCGAACCGGGCCGCTACGTGCTCGGCGTGTCCGAACTCGACACCGTCACGCCCGCGTCGCTCTAGGTAGCGCGCGAAGCGCTGAACATTGCCACGCCTCTACCGTCCACGTCCCATGGCTCACCTTCGCTTTACCGGCCTTATCGCCCTGCTCTTCGGCAGCGCGTGCATCATTCAGCAATATGAAACGGCGACACCTTCGTCCGCTGGGGCCCCGCCGCCAGCGCGGCTCGCGCTGAAGGCCCCCCTCTACCCGGGCGTCACGAGCGACGGTCAGCTCGCCGAGCCGGGCGTGGGCTCGGGCCATGGCTTCGCCGCGCGCCAAGGCGCCCAGATCCGGTTTAACCTTGACCGCTTGGTCGCCGGCGTCGAAGTGCACTTGCTCGGCCCCATGCGCAGCGCTGAGGGGCCCGCGCAGGTGTCCAGCGTGGGCGTGGGCGACGGTCCCTTCACCTTGCCCGAAGAGGGCACATACATCGCCGCCGTCGTGGGCCCCGCAGCCGGCGTTGGCTATCGCCTCACGCTGCAGTGCGAAGGCATGATCGACTGCCGCATTTCCTGCGCGGACACGTCCGCCTGCCCCGCCGGTTCGGAGTGCCAGCCCGAGGTCTGCAACCACGAAAACTGCCCGAACGTGTGCGTGCCTTCCTACCAGTATGGCGACGCGCCGGAAGCGAGCGCGGGCTCCGACGTGCCCGTCGTTGAAAGCAGCGGAGTCGGCGCCAGCGAAGCGCCGAGCGGCGTTTGCGGCACCCGGGGCACCTCGGCTTGTGACCCCGGCACCTACTGCGAATTCGACGAGGCCGCCGCCTGCGGCGAGGGCGATCGCCCGGGTCGCTGCACGCCGATCCCCGAGATGTGCACGCGCGAATACCGCCCCGTGTGCGGCTGCGACGGTCAGACCTATCCAAACCGGTGCGCCGCAGGCGCCAACGAAGTCAGCGTGCGGGGGGACGGTCCCTGCTGATTTGTTGACCGCAAAGGGCCCCGCTCCGTACCACCGTCTCAGGGACTTTTTGTCCCAAGAGACGCATGAAGGACCCCGTCTACATCGCCCTTCGCATTCGCCGTACGCTGCGCAATAGCTACGGCTTTGCCGTGGGTGCGCTCGTCGTGGCGCTCACGCTCCTGGGCCTCTTCAGCGACGCCGAGCCACGCCCGGAGCACGGCGTCATCGGCGGGATGTGGCTCGCGGCCTTTGGCGCGCGCATGGCCACGCGATTGCGCCGCAGCCGGCCCGAAGGCTTCCCGTGGATCGACATCGAGCTCGGCCTGCTCTTGCTCGCGGGTGTGCAGGCCGTCGTGCAGATGGCCGGCGGCCAAGGGAGCCTGCTGCATCCGATCGTCTACATCGCCGTCGCCTTCCTCGCCGCCTTTGCGGAGGCCCGCGCGGGCCTCGTGCTCGTCGCCCTGGCGCTCGCGTACGAGGTCGGCCTTCACCTCCTCGCCGAGTCCGTCGACCTTCGCTCGGCGGCGTACTCGGGAAGCTTCATCGCGCTCTTCGGCGCGCTCAACCTCGTCTTCACGCGCGCCGAGATCGCCCGCGTACGCGAACATTCGCGCAAGACCCTCGAAGGCGAGCGGGAGCGCGTTCGCTCGGACGCCCGCATGTTTCGCCTCGTGTCGGCGCCGTCCGCCGAAGGCGCCAGCGACGAAGAGCGCCTGACGCGCTCGAGCGTGGAAGAGGTGAAGCAGCAGCTCTTTCACGGCCTGCAGATGCTGCACGCGAACCTTGAGCTTCACACCTGCGTGCTGCTCCTTCGCGATGAAGAGACGCTGCGTATCGCCGAGCTCGTCACGGAAAGCGACCACATCGTCGAGAGCAAGATCGGCGCCGGCGAAGGCGTGGTCGGCGCCGTCGTTCGCCGCGGCCAAACCATGAACCTCGAGCACCTCAAGACGGGCTACAAGGGCATCACCTACTACGACGGTCCGGCGATCGTGCGCTCCTTCATCGGCATTCCCGTGTACGAGGGAAGCACCCTTGTGGGCGTGCTCTGCGCCGACCGCCTCGCCGACCGCCCCTTTGAAAAGAAGGACGAGCGCATTCTCGAACGCAGCGTGCCGCACCTGCTGCGCGCCCTGCAGAACGAACGGATCTTCGTGCAGCTCGAGCGCACCAAGCGTGAGCAAACGGTGCTTCATCGCGCGTCCCAGGCCATCGGCGCCGCCCTGGACGAAGGCGCGGTGATCGACGCGGCCCTCGAAGCCGCCGCCGAAATCGCGCCCTTCGATTTCGCCGCCGTGACCCTCTACGACGCCGGCGAAAGGCGCCACCGCGTTCGGCGCGCCGTGGGCGAGGGCGCCGAGGCGTTCGCCACGCTCAAGTTTCGCGACAACACCTCGCTGACGGCGATGGCCGTCAAGAACCGTCACTACCTACCGTACCGCGGGGACTTCGATCCAAGCGCCCAGGTGGTGTTTACGAAGCGCACAAACCTCAAGGGCATGGCGTCGCTGCTCATTCTACCGCTCATCGTGCGCGAAGACGCCATCGGCACCCTCGCGCTCGCCGCCAAGCATCCGCGTGCCTTTGGCGACAGCGTTCGCTCCACGCTCTCGGTCCTCGTAGGCCAGCTCGCGGTGTCGATGGCCAACGCGCAAGCCGTGGCACGCCTCGAAGAGATGGCGACCACGGACGGCCTCACCAAGTGCTTGAACAAACGCGCCTTCCTCGAGGAGCTCGAGCGCAAGCTGGCGTCGGCGAAGCGCTTTCAGCGTCCCCTCTCGCTGATCGTCACGGACATCGACCACTTCAAGAGCGTCAACGACACCTACGGCCATGCCACCGGCGACGTCGTCATCAAGGAGCTCGGCGAGATCCTTCGCAACGTCAAGCGCGACACGGACATCGTCGCGCGCTTCGGCGGCGAGGAGTTCTGCGTGCTCTGCGAGGAAACGGATACGGAGGGCGCGCGCCTACTCGCCGAACGCATCCGCGAAGAGCTGAAGGGCACCACCTTTCAAACCGAACTCGGCAAGCTCAACGTCACCGCCTCGCTCGGCGTCGCGACGTTCCACGGCCGGAAGAACGCGAGCTCCTCCGAGCTCTTCGAAGCGAGCGACAAGGCGCTCTATGCCGCCAAGCACGGCGGGCGCGATCAAGTCGCGCTGGGCTAGGACGCGAGCCCGAAG
>JBCCRV010000717.1:0-3850 GCA_039201085.1 Myxococcota bacterium
CCGTCGAGCCCACATAGTCGGGCGGCAGCGGATTGCCGTCGTCGTCGACGAGGCGCGCGCAGGTGCTCTCACCCGTCGCGAAGGCCGCCACCTGAATCTGAAAGACCGTGCCGAAGGGGGGCAGCTCCTGCGACGTAATGAGCTGCTCCGGCCGACCGTTGCCGTCGCGGTCTTCAAGACCCGCCACCGTGAAGGTGCGCGGTTCGGGGGCGGGCTCGTCCGGATTGCGCGGCCGATTTACCTGGACTTGAAGGCAGGTCGCGTCGTCCGGCAGACCCGCTTCGCCCAGGGCGGAGATCCGCGCGGAAATTGGGCCCGAGTCCCCTCCACAAGAAGAAGCCGCGAGGACCGCCGCGGCGGCCCAGCGAAGACGCCACAGTGCGCTCATGGGCGGGAGTCTAAAGGATTGGGCCCCGCGCCTCCAGCGCGGTTCACAGAACTTCGCCCTTCATTCCCCAGCTTTTATGGCGACAATGCGATCGTAGGCTTCGCGACGGCTGATCGACGTCGATTTTGCGAGGTCTTTGGCCAATTCGCGGGGGTGCAGGCCTTTGGCGAGGCCGGCGGCGATCCGGCCGTCGAGGTCCGCGTCGCTGAGCTCGGGCGCGGCCTGGGCCTGTGCTTCAACGACCACCGTGATTTCGCCGCGCGCGTCCTCCCCGAAGTGGCTTCGAAGTGCGTTCACCGTGCCGCGAACCACCTCTTCGTGCGTTTTCGTGAGCTCCCGGCACACGGCGAGGCGCCGCTCGCGAAGGATGGGCCCCAGGTCGTCGAGGGTCGTGGCCAGGCGGCGCGGCGACTCGAAAAACACGGTGGCTTCTTCAGCGGACGCGATCGCTTCCAGGGCGCGCCCCCGTTTCGCCCCGTTTCGCGGCAGGAAGCCCAAGAAGCGGAAGTGGTCTGCGCGCAATCCGCAGACCGCAATGGCCGCGAGCACCGCGCTAGGCCCGGGGGCTGCCGTGACTCGAATGCCTGCGTCGCGTGCGGCCGCCGTAAGGCGGGCTCCCGGATCTGAGACCACCGGCGTGCCCGCATCGCTGACGAGCACGATCCGGGCGCCCTGCTCGAGCTGCTCGATATAGCCCCCGATCGCCTCGTCGGGTGTATGGGCGTGAAAGGCGCGAAGTCGGCAGCTGAGTCCGTGGTGCTTCAACAAGAGACCGGTGCGCCGCGTGTCCTCGGCGAGCACCAAGTCCGCCTCCGCGAGAAAGCGCAGGGCGCGCACCGTGATGTCGTCCAGATGGCCGATCGGTGTTGCGCAGATGCAGAGCTCACCGCTCACGCGTCGAAGACTTCGACCACATCGCCCGCTTCCTTTTCCAAGTAGGCACGCATGCGACCGAGCAGCCGTTTCTCAATCTGCCGAACGCGCTCGCGGCTGACGCCGAAGCCGTCGCCCAGTTGCTGAAGGGTCTTCGGTTCTTCGGCCATGAGCCGTTCCTCGAAGATCACCTTCTCCTTGCCCTCGAGCTTGGCTCCGTAGGTGCGAATCTTGGCCTTGAGCACGTCGCCGACTTCGTCTTCAGCGAGGATCTCATCGATGCGGGGTGTCGAGCTCGCCAGCAGTTCGACGCGGCTCGTCGAACGACCACCGTCCGGCGAACCGACCGGAGCATCGAGGCTGGCTTCACCGCTGCTCATGCGGCGGTCCATCGAAACCACGTCGCGTACGGGCACGCTAAGGCGCTCGGCGATCACCTCGTGGGTTGGTTCGATACCCATGGCGGAGAGGCGCGACTTTTCCTTCTGAAGGTTGAAGAAGAGCTTTCGCTGCGCCTGCGTTGTGCCGAGCTTTACGAGCCGGTGGTTGTTCAAGATGTAGCGAAGCATGTATGCGCGAATCCACCACGCGGCGTAGCTCGAGAGCTTCACGCCCTTGTAGGGGTCGTACTTCTTCACGGCCTGCATGAGGCCGATGTTTCCTTCCTGCACGAGGTCGAGCAGATTCTTGTAGGCCTGGCGGTAGTCGTAGGCGATCTTCACCACGAGGCGCAGGTTGCTTGTCACGAGCGCTCGAGCGGCGTCGAGGTCGCCTTCCTCCACGTAGCGAACGGCGAGGTCGTGCTCCTCTTCGCGGGTGAGCAGCTTGTAGCGCTGCACGTCGCGCATGTAGGCGGCGAGCGGATCACGCCGGGCGATGCCGTCCGCGCCGCGCTTGGCGGGCAGGGGGATCGGACGGGTGTTTACGACCTCGACGGAGGCGTTTGTGAGGTCATCGACGGCCGGTTCACTCGGCTCCGCTTCCGCTTCTTCTTCTTCGTCTTCGAGCATCTCGGGCTCGGGCGTGTCGACGTCGGTGATCATGACGTGGCTCCGAACGCTTCCTCATAGTCGGGTTCACGAAAGCCGACGAGCACGGCCTGTTCGCTTACGACGAGCGGGCGCTTGATGAGCTTGCCGTCGGCGGCGAGGGCTTCGAGGGCCTCGTCGTCGCTCATGGTCGAAAGACGGTCCTTGAAGCCGCCCTGACGGTAGCTCTGGCCCGAGGTGTTGAAGAATCGACGAATGGGCAGCCCGGAGCGTTTCCAAAGGCGCTTCAGCTCGGCCTTTTGGGGCGGAGACTCGACGATCGGCACCACTTTCACGTCCACGCCGCCGTCCTCAAGCCAGCGAAGCGCCTTTCGACAGGTGCCACACTTGGCGTAGCTATAAACGACGGTCATCGCTCCTCCGTGTGTATTCTTTGGTCCATCCCGTCAAGGGGGGCAGGGCCCCTCTTGGAACGTGTAGCGCGGACCATCGGCTCTTGGAAACGCACCAGCCATCCACGCACTAGAGATTCCATGGTACAAACCGCCCATGACAGCGGAATGGCGGTCTCAGCTCCACGAAGCCCTCGATGTCGAGGATTCGCCGGAGCACACCAGCTTTGCCGCATCGCTGCGGGATTTTGACGAGCTGGAGCGCCTTGCGCTCATCGTTCGACGGCTCGTGCCGCCGGAACAGGTCGACGAAGTCGGCGACCTGGTGGAGATGCCCGGCGGTGAACGGCTCTATCATCGCTTGCTCGTACTGTCCGTCACGCCGCCGTCGGAGGACCACGGAACCTTTGAAGCCGCCGGCGTCGCCAAGCCCAAGGGCCGCGACGTGCGCTACCTGACCACGCTGCGGGACTATGCGGCCAAGGGCGAAACGGAGCGCTTTTGGTTTTTCAAGGACGGCGAGCTCTGGTCCGCGCCGATGCACGGCGACGGGACGCCCGTCGTCGAGATCGACGACGTTCCGGCGTTCGTTCGGGCCCTCGCGGATGCGCTGATCGAAGACGCCTAGAACGCGCATCGCTCGACGCACGGAGCAGGACGCAGGAAGCCCGACGCAGGACGCGGGGAGCCCGACGCAGGATGCGGGAAGCTCGATCCACGACGCAGAACGGACGAGCCCGCGCGGGATGCACGGAGCTCGACGCAGGAAGCAAGGGAGCTCAATGCAGGACGCGGGGCCTTACCCGGTGAGCTCGATGCAGGGGCGCAGGGACCTCAACGCTGGACGAAGGAAGCTCGCATGTGAGAGCTCGACGCCCGGGCCGCTTTTGTCTTCGGAGCGCATGAGCATGAGCGTTTCCAGCAAGGGAAAAGCCGTCACTCACCGCCGGGGCGAGGCGCGCGGCCGGCGCCCTGAAAGCGAAGGCGCGGACCGATGTTGCCGCGCACGTTGAACTGGAGCGCGTCGCCGTCGGGCGTTTTGGCGGCGCGCACGCGCGGCACGTTGTCGAGGGCCAAAAAGAGGCCTTCGTTTTCGCTTCGAAAGTCGCCGGCGAACCCGATGCGTAGGGCAGCGTCCAGCGTGGAGTTGCCGAGGGTGTTGCGCACCTGCAGCTGGCCTTCGCCGTCGAGCTCGATGTCGTCGCCGC
>JBCCRV010000718.1:0-3848 GCA_039201085.1 Myxococcota bacterium
ATTTTGTCCACAATGGCTTCAGGGTGCAGGCACACGACGCGGTTCGGTTTCGGGCGGAAGACTTGTCCCCGCGTTTTGTACGTCGCCTTGATGTACTGCGCCGTCATCCGATTCAGGTCCCGGAAGAAGTGCGGGTGCACGCCGTCCCGGTCTTTGATGACCGGGTGGTAGTGGTTGCTCATCACGCAGAGGGCGTACACCGCCACGTTCCACTTCTTCGCGCAGTACGCCACGAAGTACGTGAAGGCTTGCTTCATCTCGCGGGTTGGTCGCAGCAAGTAACGGCGGTGCGCAATGCGCACCGAGCCGAAGATAACCTGGTTCGGGAGCACGATGACCTTGCGCGGTCCGCGCTTCTTCTTGGTCTTCCGCTTAGTTGCGCTTCCGCTCTTCGACTGGGTGCTTGCCTTCGCTATGGCTGGCGCGACTCCGCAAGGAGTGCGCCGTTCGAAAATGCCGAGCTTTGCGACACGGTTGGTGGCGGTTCGCCGACTTCCGCCGGCGGCCGCCAGGTCGCTGGTGGGTGGCGGGCATGTCAGCGGTCGCCGAGCGTCTGCCTACCGGGTTGGGTTTGCGGTGCGTGGGTTTGCGGTGCGGTGTTTGCCTACCGGGTTGGGTTTGCGGTGCGGCGTTTGAACCGCCCTTCCCAGGAGGACCGGCCCTTTATCAAAAACCACTCGACGGCGCGGCGGGTGGCGATTCGATCAAACGTCTGAAAGCGGCGAGGCCTTCGTCGCCGGGGACGTAGCGGGAGTGTCCTTCGCGTCGGTGGGCCCAGATGGGCCGGTCCGCCTCGGCGTCGACGAAGGCGTTGTGCACCAGCAGCCTAAGGAGTTGTCGTTCCACCACGCGGGGAACCATATCGACGGACGCCCGGGAGACGAGTGTCAGCGTGAGGTCGAAGGAGCGTTCGTCGATAGGCGTAGGGTTGGTGACAAGCGTCAGAGGCAGATTAAAGTCGTCGAGCTGTAGCTCAGAGACCGAGAGGCCAACTCCGTAGATCGAAGCGTGCAGCGTAATGCGTACGCTGCGGGAAGCGAGGAACGGAAGCGGGCGCGTGAAACGCACACTCGACCGCAGAATATCGCCCTCCACCTCGAAGCTGGACTCCGATACGTCGCCGAAGCCGTGCACCGAGCGAAAGTGCTGGAAGTCCACGAGGTTCTCCGCGGCGTTCGCCGCCCGGCCTTCGAAGCGTTTGGTTTGTTGCGCGAAGCGTCCCACGCGGGTAGCGGCTTCGACGGCCGGGTGCATGGGAAACTGGCGCCCCGGCGCCTCCTTCTGCGGATGAAAGTAGAAATAGAGCGAACCATGCATTTCGACGCTCGCCCACGGGACGGTTCTTAGATGCGACGTGCGCGCACGCCCCTCGGCCTTGGCGCACCGGCCGTCTTGGCCAAATCGGAAGTGATGGAAAGGGCACGCTAGGGTGTTGAGGCGGACTTTCCCGCCATGCCCAAGGTGAGCACCGAGATGCGGACAGTGCGCGTCGAGTACCGTCGCCACTCCGTTCTCACCCCGGAAGGCAACCAGCTCTCTTCCGCAGGCACGAAAAGGACGCACGCTGCCTACGGGAAGGTCCTCCGAGGCAGCCAGACGGTACCAGCCGGTGTGAAAGGGGGTGCTCGTCATTTGTCCGGCCAAATGTCGCGTAGGTCATCGAGGATAGCGTCCCGGCTTAGTCCAAAGTCCGCTGGCGAGTAGCGGTGTGCGCTGCGGTACGGGCGCTCCGCATCCTCTTTTAGTCGGGCTACGATTCGTTCCGGGATTGCCCAGTTGAAATGTGCGTAGAGAGCAGAGAGTGCGACCAAAGGATCGCGCGTGAGCTGGTCGTAGTCCACAACGTGCACCCGCGAATCGTCCAGGCGCTCCGCGAGTTCGTCATAGCGTCGATAGTAGCGCTGCATACGGCGCGCGAACGCCTGGTACTCCGGCCCGTCGGTGCGCCGCTCAGGAAAGAGGGCCCGCCACGGGATTGAGAACATCGAAGTGGCCGACGTGACGGCGTGGCTCGGATCTCGCCGGATGCACACCACTCGCGCGTCGGGAAACTCTTCGAGAAGCGTCTCGAGTCGCGACGCCGACCATACGTTCTTGATGAGAAGTGTCCGCCCGACGCCGGCGGCGTGCAAATGCCGCATGAGCGCCTCGCGGTAGATGCGCATTACTGCCGCTCGCTCGCTTTTGCAGAGACCGTCGACGCTGAAGAGTTCTTCTGCGGTCTCACAGGGGAAGAGCATCATGAGCGTAGGGGAGAGCAGCGAATGCACGAAAAGTGCCTCGTCCTCTTCGGGCAGGTCGAGTCCGAGGGAATGCACATGTTGGAACTCGGGAAAGAGCGTGCCTATGAGCGAAGCAAGGGCCCCGAAGTGCCGACTCAGAATAGGACGTCCCCGCGCCGCGACGTGGTCCAAGGTCACCGAGGGAAAAACGCTCTGGTAGAGCTTGAAGGTGGTGAAGCGCTCGTCGTCGAGCGCCAGCAGTCGCTGCAGGCGTGTACTGCCGCTACGCGGGCACGTCAGTATGATTAGCGGTGAGCGGACCTTCGTTCGCCGCCAGCCGGGGTGGAGTCGGTCGTCGAGTCGATGCAGTCCACGAAGGACAGCGCGCGATGCGAGCAGCGCACCGCCCATCGCCAGCGTCCACGCTACGCTGCGACCGGTGACGCGTCCTTGTCGTATCGAACGGAACGCCGCGCGCCGAATCGGACGCCAGTGGAGGGGGGGCAAGCTCGCCATCTCAAGCACTCCTGCAGCGACGGGTTCGAAGAACGAGTCGGCGGTACCCGCGCGCGTAGAGCGAGTCCACCCGCGTCGTCGACACGACTTCGAACGAAACGAAGGCATGCAGGAGCTCTTCAAACACCACCCTGGCCATCAGTCGCGCAAGGTGCGCGCCCACGCATGTGTGAGGGCCATGGCCGAAGGCCATATGGCCTTTGGCGTCTCGCACGATATCGAAGGAGTCCGCACTCGTTCCAAATCTTCCCTCGTCGCGGTTTGCCGATCCGTAGAGAAGGAGAACCTTGTCGCCGGCGGGAATCACCTTTCCGTGCATCTGAATCGGCTGAGCGCACGTGCGCGCGAGCCCTTGAATCGGCGATTCGAAACGCAGGATTTCTTCGATCGCCGCGGGGATGCGGGACGGGTCTTCGCGCAACCTGTCGACGGCGAATGGGTGGGCGTGTAGAAGATGAAGTCCGTTGGCGATGAGATTGGTCGTCGTGTCGTTCCCGCCGGTCACGGTTGCGAAGCAAAACCCCATAATGTCCCAGTTGGTGAGCTCACCATGCCGGGTGGACTCGATGAGCGTGGAGAGCAGGTCCTGACCCGGTTCCACGCGCAAGCGCTCGAGGTGCGTAAAGAAGTAGGTGAACATGTCGGCGGCACCGCGCGATGCCACGGCGATCCGAGTGTTACGATCCGCAGGTGTTTCCACGATCGCGGAAGACCAGCCCCGTAGCTTGCCGCGATCTTCCTCGGGCATACCGAGCAACTCGCCGATCACATAGCTCGGCAGAGGCGCCGCCAAGGCGTCCACCCACTCCGCTTCTTTCTGGTCGGGCAGGCGGGCCCGCACAAAGCGCCGGATGTCGTCTTCGAGCGCCGCCACGCGACGCGGCGTGAAGGCTTTGGCGATGGACTGTCGAAGCCGCGTGTGGTCCGGGGGATCCATCATTACAAGTGTCGGCGGCAAACCAAGGGCACTGATGTCGTCGGCTTCGATGCTCAAACCTTGGGACGATGAAAATGCTTCGGTGTCCTTCGCGGCCCTCGCCACATCCTCGTACCGAGAGAGGACCCAAAGACGCTCATCATGAACTTGATGGCAGTGCAGCGGGGCCTGTG
>JBCCRV010000719.1:0-3844 GCA_039201085.1 Myxococcota bacterium
CTCGCGGAGCGGCAGCAGTCCGATGGCTCCTTCGGGGACCTCGCCGACACCGCCGCCGCCGTCGAAGCGAGCTTTGACGCGGGCATGGCCGTGTACCACCCGCGCATGCGCCGCGCCTTTCGCTACCTCGCGTCGAAGCAGCGCGCCGACGGCAGCTTTGGTCCCGACGGCGGTCTCGTATTGCGCGCGCTCCTGCGAACGGGCGCGCCCTACATGGACGCCATCGAGCGTGGCCTTGCCTACCTCACGGGCCGCGACGATCTCACCCCTGCCGTCGCCGAGGCGGGCGGCCTTTACCGGGACGCGCGCGCGTCGCGCATCCAGCCCCTTCAGCGGGCGCGCCGTAACGGCAAGGTGAGCGCCGAAGACGAAGCGTACTGCCACAGCGCGCTCCTGGCCGTGTCGCGAAGCTTTGCCCGTCCGATCGAAATGCTCGAAGGCGCTCTACGCCCCGCCGTGACATGCGGCTACCTGCTCTGCCGTATCGCCGACACGATCGAAGACAACGCCGGCTTCACCATCGAGCAGCGCGACGTTCGCTACGCGGCGTTCCTCGATGCGCTCTACGGCGATGAAGAGGCCGCGCGCCGCTTTGAACGTCTCTTCGAGGGCGTCGAGGAAGAACCCGTCGAAGCGGACCTCGCCCGCCACTTGGCGACGGTGATGCGTGTCTTCCGAACGCTGCCCGAAGCCATGCAGCGCAAGGCCAGCCGCTGGGTCGCCGAGATGGTGCGCGGCATGCAGATCTATAGCCATCGCCAGCCCGGCGACGACGGCTTCACGGCCGTGCACACCACCGAGGACCTCGAGCGCTACTGCTTCTTCGTGGCGGGCACGGTCGGCCATATGCTGACGGACCTCTTTGTGGAGGGCTTCGACGCGCCGAACAGCAAGCTCGAGCACGCCCTCCGCAAGAACGCCGAGGGCTTTGGCCTGGGCCTCCAGCTTGTGAACATCCTGAAGGACGTCACGGACGACCGCGTTCGCGGGGTATCCTACGTGCCGCGCACGGCGGCGGCAGAGCAGGGCATCGACCTGCTGACGCTCACGGACCTCGACAAGCGCGAGCGCGCCCACGCCGCCGTCGCGCCCCTCTTCGACCGCGCCCAAGCGCACCTCGACCGCGCCCTCGAGTACACCCTTACGATCCCCTCGGAGCAGCGCGCCGTACGGCTCTTCTGCCTGCTTCCGCTCTGGATGGCCGTGCGCACGCTCGTCCATGGGCGCGGCAACGACGCGATGTTCACGCCTGGGGTGCCCGTGAAGATCGCCCGTCAGGAAGTCGAAGCGCTCATCGCCGAGTGCGTCGCCCGGGCTGGCGACGATCTCGCCCTGCGCGCCCATTACGACCAGCTCTGGAAGACGGCGCCCGAGGCCCGTGCTTCCACGCAGGCCAGCGCTGCGGCGCAGTAGATGCTGCAGCTCAGCAAAACACCGTCCAGTAGTTTCTGCATTTCAATACGACTTTTTGCGATCTGTCAAGCTAGCTTTACACATCAACTGTCAGCTTAACGAGACTCCACCCCTTACACTCTACGAGCAGCCATGCCTTCCGACGCACCCATCCTAGTTACCGGCGCCGCCGGCCACGTTGGCGCGAATCTCGTGCACCAGCTGGTGGAAAGCGGCGAGCGCGTGCGCGTGCTTCTGCGGCGGAACGACCACAATGAAGCGGTGGAAGGCCTGGATGTCGAAATGGCCTACGGCGATCTGCGGGCGCCTGAAACGCTGCGACAGGCCGTTCAAGACGTGCGTGACATCTACCACGTGGCTTCCCTCGTCTCGACCATCGACGGCGACGCCGCCCATCGCCGCACGATCTACGAGACGAACGTGATCGGTACGCGCCACCTGCTCCGCGAGGCGAAGGCTGCCGGCGTGCGCCGCACGATTGTGACGGGGTCCTTCTCCGCCGTCGGCTATGACCTCGACCAAACGGATTTTCCCGCAAACGAGACCTTCGCCTTCTACCCGTACCACCGCGCTATGCCCTATGAGCGCAGCAAGGTGCTTCAGGAGCACGAGGTGCTCAAGGCCGTGGTTGAGGGGCAGGATGCGCTCATCGTCACGAGCTGCGCCGTCGTCGGCGGCCACGACTACCTGCCGTCCCGCATGGGGCGCACCCTTTGCCGCTTCGCCAACGGCGAACTGAACGCCTACGTGCCCGGCGGTTTCGAGTTCGTCGCCGCGCGCGACATCGTCGCCGGCCATACGCTGGCGATGCAGAAGGGCCGCGCCGGCCAGAAGTACATCATCGCGACGCGCTTCATGAGCCTCGACGATATCTTCACGATCTTCGAAGCGATCACCGGCCAGCCTCGTCCGAAGTACCGAATTCCGAGCGGATTGATGCTCCCGGCCGCCGAGCTCACGAGCTTCTTCATGACGCGCTTTCGCCCGAAGGCGCCGCAGCTGCTGACGCCCGGCGCAATTCGCCGCCTTCGTCTCAACCGGCACGCCGATACCTCCAAGGCAAAGGCCGAGCTTGGCTTCAAGCCATCGCCCGTCGAAGAGGCCTTCGCCGAAGCGTACGCCTTCCACTATGGGCGCGGCGCGGTCACCAACCCGGCGGCACGTGCCCCCGAGGCCGTCGCTCCATCGACCGCACCGTTGATGACGCAGGTTCACGCATGAGTCGCCGCGATCCCTATCTCCGAAAGGCAACGCCGCCGCCCTCCTTCGAGGAGTCGACGAATATTCGACAGAAGGTTCGCTCCGCCGGCATGAACCCCAACTACTGGTACGCCGTCGAGTACGACGCGGCCATCGGACGGCGCGACGTCAAAGAAGTGATCTTCTGGAAGCGCTCGATCGCGGTCTTTCGCGGCGACGATGGAGTGCTTCGCGCCGTCGAAAATCGCTGCGCTCATCGCCAGCTGCGGCTAACGACCGGTCATGTGGATGGCTGCAACCTCGTCTGCCCGTACCACGGCTGGGCCTATGACGGCGAAGGTCGCGTCGTGGACATTCCCCACTCGCTCTTCGGCCGGAAGTTTCCGAAGTTTAAGATCCCAAGCCTTCCCGTGCGGGTCCGTTATGGGCTCATCTGGGTGTTCTTTGGGGACGCAAAGCGCGCGGACACGGTTGAAATCCCCAGAATTCCCGAGCTCGAGGGACCGGACGCATGGACCTGCGTGCCCGTCGACGCGACTTGGCAAGCACACCACTCGATGATCATGGACAACGTGAGCGACTTCACGCACGCGTACCTTCATCGCCGCTTTCGGCCCTTCGATGACGCCGAGCTTCTGAGCTACGAAACCGTCGGCGACACGGTCTTTCTCGAGTACGACACAAAGGTAGGTGGCGGTCGCTTCAGCGGACTCTTCATCGACCGCAAGTCGGTCGACATGAGCAGCATGAAGCTCGGCTACCAGTATCCGTATCAGTTTTCGAATACGGACGATCAGATCAAGCATTGGCTCTTTGTGCTGCCCATCGACGAGCGAACGACGCGCGCGTTCTTTCTCTTCTGCTTCAAGAGCTTCAAGATCCCGTTCACGCCGGCGCGTATTCCGAAGACCTTGATGCGCCCGTTCATGCGCATCGCGAACGAGCTCAGTATCAAGCCGCTTCTCGCAGAAGACGGTGAAGCCGTGGAAGAGGAGCAGCGGGGATGGGAAGCCCATTGGGATGCTCCGCTTGCTGAGATTAACCCCGTCGTTCGGTCCTTTCAAAATCTCACCGTTCGCAAGTGGCAGGAGTACCTCGACGAAAAGGGGCTGAGCCAGCTGCGAAAAAAAGACTCCGGTGCGAAGAGCGCCACCCAAGAGGCCACCCGATGACCGAAGAAACCGTTCAGTCCACTGCCAAACGCGCGTCGCGCATTCCGGGCTTCTACCGC
>JBCCRV010000720.1:0-3843 GCA_039201085.1 Myxococcota bacterium
CCCAGGACGCCCAGCAAGCGACCGTCGATCTGCTTTTTCGCATTCACGGCCTTTCGCTGGAGGGGGCGTTCATGTGGCGCGGCGGCGATTCGGGCACGTTTCTGGGCGGCACCGCCATGGCGACCTACATGCTTCCCGTGGTCGATGTCGGCGTCGCCTTTCGATACGCCTTCTCGGACATTCCCTTCTTCGCGGCGAGTGGCTCGGAGCAAGAGTTCACTGGCTCCGTCAACTACTTCGTCGCCGGCCTCGACGCCTTCAAGCTTCAGCTCGCCTTTAGCGCATTCGTGCCCGATGAAGGCGAGACCCGCTACGTCGGCACCGTCGCCGTCCAAGCTCAGCTCTAGCCGACAGCTTCGCCCATCTCTGCGCCTCCGAGCGAACTTGCAAGGAGCGGGGCGGCGGCGTTGGCCTCTGCCCGGGCGAGCTTTCGTTCGAGACGGGCTTGTCGACGCTGAAGGGCGTCGTCCGTTTCCCCCGTTCCGCGCTGTGCGTAGTTGAGCGCCAGGCGGAAGTCCTTGAATCGGTGCTCGAGCGCCTTCGAGAGGGCCAGAAACACGCGGGCGTCATCCCCGTGGTCTAGCGCCTCTTCCAAACATGCACGTTCCCGCACGTAGTCCTTTGCGCGACGGGCAACGCGCGCAGCGATCAGCAGCGCGTCGATCGAACACTCGCGAGTGCCCCCGCCCCGCGCCGCCGCATGCGCAAAGGCCGTAGCGCGCTCGCCGTCGCCGGCGCGCTCCGCGATGGCGGCGTACGAAAGGTGGTCGAGCGGGTCGTCGGCGCGTTGCACCTCCGAGAAGCGACGAACGATCTCTGCGAGAAACGCCGCGAGGGCGATCAAGTCGTGGCCGTTGTGCTCGATGACGCCGTCGAGTCGTCCCGGAATGCCGCTGCGAAGAAAGGTCAGGTAGATCGAGGGGATCTCCGCGCCGCCTACGTCGTGTTCGCGCACCATGCCGAGAATCTCCCGCTCCATTTCCACGAGCCGCATCGACGCTAGGCGTCGCTTGAAGGCGCGCCGCGCGCAATGAAGCAGATCGAGATGGGGGGGCAGGGGCGGTACGGGTACACGGTTCAGCACAAAGCGGCTGCGCAGAAGTGGCCAGTCGAAGCTCTTGCCGTTGTAGCTAACCAAGCAACTTGCAGACTCGATGCGTTCGGCCAGGCAGCGTAAAAGCGCCGGTTCGTCCGAGCGCTGCGTCAGCAGCATCTGCTCGATGCAGAGGGACGCGTCTTCAAAGAAGCCCACGCCGACGAGAAAGGGAAGGGTGCCGGCGCCGGTGCTCAGACCGGTGGTTTCCGTATCGATGAGCAGCATGTGCTGCGGATCCACATCTTCAAAGGCCCGGTCGAGGGCCAAGCGTGCGATGAGATCCGCCGATGCGGTGCGCGCCGGTTCGACGGGCGCGCGGCCGTGATGGTGCGCCGGTTCGAGCCACTGGCGCACGAAATGCAGTTCGCCGTGCGGCGTGCTTTGCCGTTTACCGGGAAGGGCGCGGTGCCGATCTTCCGGCGCCAGTTCGCGAAGGGCGGGCGCGTCCCGCAGTAAGCGCGCCAGTGCCGTGCTGGGCTCGGGCGTTTCCCGAAAGCGAAGCCCACGGCGTCCGTCCACGACGAGCCGATCCAATTTGCGCTGAAGCGCGGCAATCTTCGCGGGCTTTTTCGTGGACTCCGGTCGGGCGCTATCCTGACCCGCAAAGCGCGCGAGTCTTCGCTGCAGTTTCGAGCTCATGCTCGGCAGCCGTCCTTCATGCTGCCGGCATGTTGCTCATCACGATCGCGGCTTTCGGTCGCCATGGGACGAAACCGCGGCCTGGCCTGCGTCTCGCGACGGCCAGCGACGCATGCCAGGCGCTTGGATGCACGCATCAACAAGGCGAGCACGATCAGTGCACCCGCGGCAGGCCGAGGTGATCGAGGAATGCCATGAGCACGTCGAGTCGGGAACGGGACTGCCCTGTTGTCTGGTCGACGCCAGCATCTGGACCGATGCATGCCGGGCAGCCGCGGCTGCACGGGCATGCGTCGATGACCCGACGCGTGCGCCGAAGCAGCGTGTGCCGTTCGTCGAAGAGACGCGGCGCCAGACCAATGCCGCCGGCAACGTGGTCGTAGAGAAAGAGGGTGGGATCAAAACCCGGCCCGCCGCCTGTTTCGATGGGGCCGTCTGGATTGCTTCGGTCACCGACGGCGCGGCCGAGATCGCGCGGGTCGACCATGAGGGCCGTGGCCGCAACCGTGTGCATGGCGTTCAGCAGGCCACGCATCGCGTCGATGAACTTCGGGCGCGCGATGCCGTGCGATTGAATGAAGCTCAGCACCAGCGTTTCCGGCACGGTCAGCCAAAAGGCCGTTGTGTGCATCTGCATCTCTGGGAGGTGCACGTCGCCGTAGCCGACGTTTTCATGGGTGTGAAATTTGATCTTCTTGTAGCCGATCACCTTCTCCACGACGGAGACGTCGCCGCTGCCTGCCACGAGCGCGGCATCGGTCGCCTCAAAGGAGACTGGAACGCTCGCTTCTTCGTCGAGCACGGTGACCTTCGTGTGGGTCATCGCCGTCGTGTAGTAGTCGGGCTTCACCCGGCGCACGAAGGCCTTGTGGTTTTCAAAGTCGAGCCGCTCCACCTGGTACTGCGCGGCAGCGTGCTGATAGATCGCTTGCTCGTGCAGCATCGTATGCGTGCTGCGCCAATCCATCTCGGCGATGGTGCGGTCCGTGTCGAGGTCGATGATGACGAAGTTGTCCCAGCTCGCGGAGCGCAGGCTCACGCCATTGGCCGGATAGGCATCGCTCGCCCAGTGGTAGACCATGATGCCGCGGCCATCGGGCGCTGCGTGAAGGAGGCCACCCTGCGCAAGAAACTCCAAGGCGTCGCCCAGGCCCGCGGCCTTCACGTCGCCGAAGCGCTCTACGCCTTCAAAGGGGAGCTCAAACGCCGCGCACTTCAAGTGCTGAAGCAGGATCTCCACGTTGTCCGGATCGATGCGGGCCTCTTCGACGCCGCCGTGCACGAGCTGCTGCGGGGAGAGGGCTACGAACTGATCAAGCGGCGCGCTCGAGGGGACGAGCACGCTAAGGCTCGGGTCCTCGCGCCGTCCGGCGCGGCCGAAGCGCTGCCAAAGGGCGGCGCGCGTGCCCGGGTAGCCGGCGCAAACCACGGCGTCGAGGCTGCCGATATCGATGCCGAGCTCGAGTGCGTTCGTCGATACGACGCAGCGGATTTCGCCGCTGCGCAGGCGCGCCTCGATCGCACGCCGCTGGTTGGGCAGGTAACCACCGCGGTACGCGTGAATCGCGTCCGGGTCCAGCTGACCGCGCAGCCGATCGCGCAGGTACTTCAGCATGACTTCGACGCCGCTTCGACTCTGGCCAAAGAGCAGCGTGGGAACCTCTGCGCGCAGGAGGTCGGTCGTCAGCCGTACGGCGGTCTTGAGGTAGCTCGCGCGAATGCCGAGCTCTGCGTTCACGACCGGGGGGTTATAAACCAGCACGCTCTTCGGCCCGGTGGGCGCGCCGCTTTCGGCGATCGTGTCGACGGACCGCCCGATCATGCGCTCCGCGTGCTCCCCGGGATTGGCGATCGTGGCCGAGGCCATGATGAAGGTGGGGTTCGCACCGTGAAAGCGGGCGATGCGCTGTAGACGACGCAGCACGTTGGCCAGGTGCGAACCGAAGACGCCCCGGTACATGTGCAGCTCGTCGATGACGACGTAGCGAAGATTGGCGAAGAGGCGCGCCCAGCTCGTGTGGTGCGGCATGATCCCCACGTGCAGCATGTCCGGGTTGGTCAGCACGACGCCGGCGCGCTCCTTGGCCACCCGGCGAGCGTCGCCGGGC
>JBCCRV010000721.1:0-3829 GCA_039201085.1 Myxococcota bacterium
CGTTTTGGAGGAGGCCGCTGCAGTTGCGATGCTGGCCGTAACGCCCCAGGCCGCCGCGGCGGCGGCCGCCTCCTTCTCTAAGCGAAAGAAGACCGGGCGCAAGAAAAAGAAGTCCAACAAGAGCACAGCAGGCCAGCGCCTCGCTCGAGCGAAGGACGTCAAGGCCGCCAAGAAGGCCGCCGAACGTCAGATCGACGAGCAAGAAGACGTCGAGGAGTTTGTCGCCGAGCAGGCGGAAGCCGCCGCAACGTTCCTTGAAAAGCACCAAAAGTCGATCGTGGGCGGCATGGTCGCCATCGCCGCTTGCGCGGCGTTGCTGTGGGGCTACCAGAAGTACAACGAGGGCAACGCGAGCGAGAGTTCGGCGGCCCTTTGGGACGCGGTGCAAACGGCCAACGCGCTCATCGTAGAGGAAGACGATGTCTCCGAGCTCGAGGAAGAACTCGAGCGCTACGAGACCGTCGAAGCGCGCGCCGATCAGGCGCTCGAAGAGTTTCGCGAAGTGCGAACGCGCTTTCCCGGCAGCGTGGCCGCGGCGTACGCGGCACTCGGAGAGGGCAACGCGCTCTACGATAAGGGCGACTACGACGGAGCGCGCGAGGCCTACCAGGCCGCCATGGCCGAAGGCGGCAACCGCGGCGACATTGCCGTGCGCGCCCTCGAAGGCATCGCCTTCACCCACGAGGCCCAGGACGCGTGGGATTCGGCGGGCGAAAACTACTCGCGCCTCGCCGACGTCGAAGCGTCGTCGGCCAGCGCGCTCTCGGGGCTGCACCTGGCGCGCGTGGCGCTCCACGGCGGCGACGAAGAAGACGCCAAGGAGCACCTTCGGACCTTGCTCGAGGCGCTTCGCGAAGAGGATGCGCCCGACCTTCCGTACGTGCGTGATCAGGCGGAGCTACGGCTGATGGCCATCGACAGCTCGCTCGTGCAGCGCAGCCCGGAGCTGAACATGCCCGGCGGCGGTGACCTATCGCCCGAGCAGATGGAGCGGATTCGTCAGATGCTCCAGCAGCAGCAACAGCAGACCCCATGAACGCTGCGCGCCTTTCGCTGGGCAGCCTGGGCCTTTGCGCCTTGATCGCGTCGTGCACGCCCTTTCACCGCAACCAGGTGGCGTGGATCGACGGGTCGAGCGATGCGGTCAACGGCGGGCGCAGCACGTTGAACGTCCGTTGGAGCCGAACGATCGGCGAAGGTGGCGCGTATATTCCGGTCGAAAACGCCTCGACGGCCTTCGATCACGTGCGCGATCGACTCTACGTGGGCAGCTCGGACGGCCAGTTTCTCGCGTTGGATAGCCGCGGGCGTCGCTACTTCGAATACGATCCGGAAGCGGGCGTCGAGGCCGCGCCGGCCGTCGACACGCGCCGCGGAGAAGTGTACGTGGCGGCCGAGGACGGCCGGGTTCACGCGCTGACCTTCACGGGCGAAGTGCTCTGGGTGGGTTCAGCCGGCGGCACCGTTCGCCAATCGCCGCTGCTCGAAGAAGACGTGATCTACATCGCGCGGGAGGACGACGCCGTCGTCGCGATGGACCGGACGAATGGCGAGGTCTTCTGGACCTATCGGCGCGATGGCAACGTGGAGTTCAGCGTGTCCGGCCATGCGGGGCTCGCAGCCACGGACGACGCCATCATCACCGGTTTTTCCGACGGCACCGTCGTCGCCCTCGACCGCACGGACGGCACGATTCGCTGGCAGCGCGTGACCGCCGTGGACGTGGAGCCCGAAGAAGGCACGGCTCGCCAGTTCTTCGATGTGGACACCACGCCCGTGCTGCACGAAGGCGTGCTCTACGTCGCCAGCTTCACGGCGGGCGTCTACGCCCTCGATCCCGCGAGCGGCAGCGTGCTCTGGCGCGAAGAGGGCTTCAGTGGCGTCACGGGCATCGCCGCCCACGAGCGCATGCTCATCCTCGCGAGCGCTCTCGAAGGCGTGCGCGCCTACGACCTGCGCCTTCGGGAAGTCGTTTGGCAGCGCGACAACGAATCCGGTGCGCCGACGCAGCCAGTGGTTGCCGTTCCCTTTGTGCTCGTGGGCGAGACGCTCGGCGCGCTTCGCGCATTGCGGATTGAAGGCGGCGAGGAAGTGTCCCGCATCGACACGAGCACGGGCTTTTCGGCGCCGCCGCTGGCCTACCGCCGCTACGGCTTCGCGATGTCGAACGGCGGCGTGCTCATCGCCTTCATCATCTAAGGTCCGCCCCGCGAGCGCTCTCGCATCTGACGGGCCCCGCAGGCTTGCGGTCCGATGGCTCCCTGTCGTCCTGGAGTACGCAACTCCGTTCAGCGGCTCCAATCGGATCCCCTTGCCCCGAAACAGTTTCGATGGGCTGCAAATGGGGGGGGCTGGGGGGGCCTACACCCGCGCTCAAACAAGCGGTAGCGGACCGCGGCATGCGCTCGGGTCTCCGAAGACCTCGTCGTCGATTCCCACGGCGTTGAGCAGCGTGACGTAGCCGTCGGAAACGGAACGTTCGTACGGCGCGAAGTTTACGTAGCGCCCCGTCTCAAAGGTGCCTTCGGGGTTTCCGATGGTGATCATGGGATGATGGTTATGGCGCGCCCGTCCGGGAACGCGGTACGAGTTGTGCGTTCCGCCGTTCACGTCGGTCCACACGAAGAGCGTGCTGTCCGCCATGGTGCCGCTGCCTTCCTCGACGGCCTCCAGCCCTTGGATGTAACGGGCCAAGAGGGATGCGTTGAACTGATCGAGGCGGGTCAGCCCTTCCGTATCGCCATCGGCGGCGAGGCCATCCGCGTGCCGGTCCGAACCTAGTGGGTCGGTATAGTACCGACGCATGGGTACCGGATTGAAGATCGCCACGTTCGAGAGGCCGCACTGCAGCGCGGTCAGCTGAATCTGCACCATCGCGTCGACGTACTCCATCGAGTAGGCACCGTTGTGCGGTCCGCTCAAGAGACCGGGGTCCGTCGGGATGGCGCACGCGCGGTTTTCACGGGCTTCGGCCGCCTGGGCCCGGACCGTGCGTTCCGTGCTGCGGATGGCGGCTTCGAATCGGTCCATGGCTCGCCGCTCGCCGGGCGCCAAGCGTGAGCGAAGGCGTGCGAGGTCAGCGCGCACGGTGTCGAGCACGCTCATGCCCCGCATGAGGTGCAGTTCGATTTCCCTGTTCGATGTGCTCGGATCGAAGGTGCCAAAAATCGCCGCGAAGGCCGTCGATGTATGTCCGAAGCTGGGCACCCGATTGGCCGCCGCATCCGCGCTCATCGGGGCCACATCGGCGTGCCACGCGATGCGCGCGTGGGGGAGACCTGCACTGAGGCGTTCGCCCATGTACACGTCAATCGTCAGCCCAACGGGGTCAGGCCAACGGCGCCACGATTGCTCGCCGCCGCCGATTTCCTCTCGGCTGCCGCGCACAGCGAGCGTTGCCCAACCGCAGCCCGTCTGACCGTTGTTGAAGGGGTTGTAGAGCTCATCCACGATCGACATTTGCGACGCCCAAGGGGCGAGCGGGGCGTGGCTCGTCGCGAGCGTATCAGGCCGGAGAATAGGGCCGGATGGCCGCCACCGCTGGAGCACGCGCCGCTCGCCTGAACCGTAGAGCTCGTGGCCGAGGCCGTTGATGGTGTGCATGAACACCAAGCGCCGGTCCGTGCGCGCCTGCCCGGACGCGCGCTGAAGCAAGCCACGAGCAAAGGGGGTGAGCGCCGTGGCGCCCAGACCAAGGCCGAGGCCCGTGAGAAAGTCTCGTCGTCGGAGGAGATGCATCGTGCTTGCTTTCGGTCTTGGCCTGCGCGGCGGTTCTATCCGAGCGGTAGGGGGCCCTTGCACTCGCTCGGGTCGCCGAAGGTCGTGTCGC
>JBCCRV010000722.1:0-3797 GCA_039201085.1 Myxococcota bacterium
CGGCGATTTTCGCCGACAGTGCGACGGATGGAGCGTCTGAATCCGCAGCGCCCCTATAAGCATAGGGGTCCAGGTTTGGATGGCTGCAAGCGCCGTGCTGTCGTCGCAAAGCGACGACGCGGCAATGCTGGTCAGGTCTCTGGGCGCGCGTTGCGCGCGGAATTCGGCTCTATGACGTCACGAACAAGCCCGCTTGGAGGTCGCTTGAATTGCTGATGAGGTGGTTCCCTGACAGATGACGGGGCCGGAGGCGGCGAAGGTGCTGGAGGCGGCGAAGGTGTTAGAGACGGCGACGCTTTCGGAGATGCGGGCGGGCAACGGGGTCGAGACGGCGTGGCGCCACGGCGCTGCTGGGCTTCGCTAGCGCAGTCTTCGCGGTGAGTGGACAAGTCAGCGCGACGGCCAGCGGCTATGAACGAGCGGCTTCAGCGCTGCTTCGAGTGTGAACGAACGTTTCGTCTCGCCCCGTCTTGCCCTGAAAAGTTCGTGTTTTCGGGCTGGCACGGGCGTTGCTGAGGCGAGGGCGTTCTCAACGTTCCGCGGGCCGAGGAGCCCGCATGCTGGAGATTCCCGATGCTTGTGTTCAACGCCCCCGCCTTCCTTTCCACCTGCGCCGCGCTGGTGCTCGCGATCCCCGTGAACTTCTTCTTCGGCGGCACGGCCCACGGCTACTTGATCAGCGCGGGTGTGGCCCTTGTTCTTTGCGGCGCTTTCCTTCGCCTCCTTGGCCTGCCGGGCCGTTTCTTCTGGCTGGTTCCGGACTGGGCCGTCGGAACGTACGTGGCGTACCACGGCCTCGGAGATGCGGGCGCCTCCACGGGCGCGATCGTGGCGACGACGGTGACGTTGGCGATGGTCGGTCTCTTTGCGACGCTCACCTTCGCGCCCATGACGGACGAAGAGCTCGACGCCATGGAGCACGAAGAAGCCGAGGCGGGCCATGCTCTTCCAGTCCCTGCTCAGGCCGCGAACCGGCGAGCTGAAGGTCTTCACGCCTGGGGCTGAAGCGTTGAGGTGAGCGCGCGGGCTGCGGTACACCCGCTCTGTGGACGTTCACCTCATCGATGGGACCTACGAGCTTTTTCGCATGTACTTCGGGGCTCCGCCCTCGAAGTCGCCGAGCGGCGTCGAGGTGGGCGCAAGCCGCGCCTTGCTTCGTTCGCTCGCTTCGCTCCTCCGTCGGCGAGAAGTGACGCACGTGGGCGTGGCCTTCGATCATGAGATCCGCTCCTTTCGAAACGATCTCTTCGATGGATACAAAACCGGCGAAGGCATCGAGCCCGAGCTCCTTGCGCAGTTTCCCTTGGCCGAATGGGTCGCGTCGGCCCTTGGCTGCGTCGTCTGGCCCATGAAGGACTTCGAGGCCGACGACGGCCTCGCGACCGCTGCCGCAGCGCTCGCCGAGCACTCCGACGTCGACCGGGTCTACATCTGCTCGCCCGACAAGGACATGGCCCAATGCGTGATCGACGAGCGCGTTGTTCTCTACGATCGGCGGAAGTCGGTGGTGCTTGGCGACGCGGGCGTGCGCGAGAAGTTCGGCGTGGGGCCGAGCTCCATCCCCGACTACCTCGCGCTCGTTGGCGACACCGCCGACGGCATCCCGGGCATTCCGCGCTGGGGCGCGAAATCGACCGCCGCCGTGCTCGCCCACTACCTCGACCTCGACGCGATTCCGGCGAGCGCCGACGACTGGGACGTCAAAGTGCGCGGCGCAAAGGCGCTGGCGGAAAACCTGGCGGCGCGGCGCGAGGACGCGCGCCTCTACCGAACGCTTGCGACGCTGCGCGTCGACGCCCCGATTCGCGTCGAGCTCGACGAGCTCGCGTGGAGTGGACCAACGGCGGATCTGGCGAGCGTGTGCGAGGAGGTCGGGGAAACACCGGAGGGCCTTGGACTCGCGTAGGCGTTCGATGCGCGGCCTTGAACGATACTTCAGCGTGACGGGTTCCTCGTGACGCAGCGGAGCAGGGCCATGCGCCTAATTTTTGTTTATAACGTTGATGCAACGCCGGCGGCGCTCCTACGCGACCTCGTTCAGGGAATCCGAACGGGTCAAACGGATTGCCACCTTTGCGACATCACCTACGGGAAGCTGCTCAAAGATCGCCGCTGGAACCGGTTCGTCCAAGGCTTGCCGCTGGACGTGGATTTCCTCATGCGCTCGGCCTTTCGAAGGCGCTATCCGATGGAGTCGGGGCCGTTTCCCGCAGCGTACATCAAGGACGGCGCGACGCTGCGCTGCGTGATCGACGCGGGAACCATGAACGCGTTCGAGGATGTAACAGCCCTCCGCGAGCACGTAGCGCGGGTCGTCGCCGAACTTGGGAGCTAGCTGCGGAGAGTGCGTTCGGCGTTTGGCGCGGGTGTGCTTAAGCTGCATGCCCAGGTCGACCAACGTGGCAGGGTTTTCATACAGAAGCGCAACCGTCGCTGGCGGGGCGCTCTCGGGAAGGTCGTTTCGGGCGGGGTGCACAGCGCGCCCAGTACCGGTGCCAAACGCCACGCTAAGCAAGACGCGCCACGCCTCCGTAACTAAGGGCATGGGCCGTCGTTTTGGGCGCTTGGAGCAGCGGCCTTGAGTTCGATCACACGGGAGGTGTTCTACGGTCGGGGTTCGACCTTTCGGGCCCATTTCGTGCTGATAGCCGTGATGCTTCTGCTGATCGGTTTTGTGATCGCCGGCGGTTTGGTGCCGCTCGTCGAGGCACTCACGTTCGTGGGTGCGTGCCTTTTAGGTATCGTCGAAGTGGCCGAGACCCTTCGACCGGGCACGATCCTACCGCGCGCCAAGGTATGTGAACTGGGCCGCGACGGAATTCGGGCGGGTTCGCGATTCGTTCGCTGGAAGCGGGTTAAGAGCGCGGAGGTGGCTCGCGTCGCTTGGGGCACAAAACGAAGCGGCGAGCCCGAAGGGGTCGTATTGCGGATCGCCGGAGGCAACGATCTCCGTCTCGTGGTGTCCGAGCCGGAGCGCTTGATGAAATGCGTGGAGCGAGCATTGCGTGCAGCCCGACGTCCGCGTTTGGCCGAGCAGAGCGATTATCGAACGGCCAACCAGCTGCCCAAGGAAGACGCCGAGGCCATCGCCGCCGACCCAAGCGAAACCCAAGAACGCCGGGTGCGCGCGCTCGCTCAGCTCGACGAGCCCGAACGGCTTCGGGTGCTCGAAAGCCTGGTGGAGCCCGGGGTCGAACAGGCGCTCCGCGCGAAGGTCAGTTCCCGATAACGGTCCGGGCGCCCTTCGCCTCCAGCCACGCCGCCCCTCGCTCCGTCAGTGTGCCGTGCAGGAGCACGTCGTCGCCGTCCACGCTGGCACCGCAGCCGAGGGCCTTCTTCATCTGTTTCGCGTAGGTGACCGCGCTTCCCGGGGGCAGTCCCTGAACGCGCGTGACGGTTTTCCCGCCGCGCCCCTTCTTTTCTCGCCGCAACACGACGCGGGCCTTGAGGGCCTTCGCCTTCGCCTCGCCTTTCGGGGCGTTGGCCAAGTCAGCCGTCTTCGCCGGCTCCGTCTTCGGCTTGTCCGGCGCAAGCCGGGCGAACGGATTGTGGCTGAGGGATTCGGTGGGCGGTGGGGTTTTCTTGGCCACGGCAGACCATAGCACCCGTGCCCGGCGCTCCCGTCGGCTGCACCGCGCGCTCTGCATGTTGAGTTCAGAGCCAGCGGGAAGTCTGCGCTTAAATCGGTGAGCTTGGGTCCGTGAAGTTGAGCCCTTGCTCCCGTGCCCCTTAAACCCGTGCCCCATTAACCCGTGCCCCATTCTCCGGTAACACAGTATCGCATTGCACAACGAAGC
>JBCCRV010000723.1:0-3797 GCA_039201085.1 Myxococcota bacterium
CGCAACACCAACGGCACCACCTGCGGCTCGACCACCACCTCCGACGGCGCCTGCGGCGGCTTCACCTCCACCTGCGACAATACGGGCTCCTTTACGCGAACGACCACGACGCGGACGTGCGGCTCCGGGAGCTGTCAGTCGAACGACAGCACGCAGTCGATTGGATGCAGTCGCAACACCACAGGCACAGTCTGCGGCTCCGAAAGCTGCGGCCCCTACGGGACCTGTATTGGTGGCTCGGGCTGCATGGGTATCGAGCAGCGAACGTGCTCGACGCCGCTCTGTGCGGCCGGCAGCTGCAGCGACAGTAGCGACCGCACGGAGAACCAGTCCTGCATCAAGCCGAACGGCACTGATTGCTCGGCGAGCTGCGGCGGCCGGCGTTGCGGCGGTGAATGCAGCGGCGGCACCTGCAATCCGACGTAGCCATACGATAGGCGCCGGCGGGCGAAGGCTCGGAGTTCCTCCCGAGCCCCGTGCGTCAACGCGTATGAATGAGCACGCGAAACTGCGTACATGCACGCACCTAGATGAGCCGCTGCTGCGACGCTACCCTTGGTAGGTGACCTCATGGGTGCGAGTTGGCTGTTTGGTCCTGTTCGGATGCGGCCAACTCGGCTTTGACCTGTCGCCAGCGCGGGATGGAGCCGTCAGCGACGAGGGCGCGCTCGAAGACGTGGGCGGAACGCGCGAAATCGATGGCGCAGGCACCGACGGATCGCCTGACCGCTGCGGGGACGGAGTCGTCTCCGGTCCTGAACGTTGCGATCCGCCGGGCGAACGCTGCAGCCCGGATTGCCTTCAGCGCTTCGTGTGCGGCGACGGGCTGCGAACCGCCGACGAAGCGTGCGATGACGGGAACGCGGCTGATGACGACGGCTGCGACAACGACTGCACCTTTAGCTGTACGGGCGACGAAGCGTGCAATAACGGCGAGCTGTGCGACGGGGTGGAGAGGTGCGACGTCGATAGACACGTCTGCGTATCCGGCGTTCCACTTGAGGGTGATGCGTGTACGCAGGCCAGCGGTGGACCGGGCACGTGCCGTGCGGGCGCATGCGCCCCGGACGGATGCGGCGACGGGGTGCGAAGCGGGGACGAGCAGTGCGATGACGGCAACACGATGGAGGGAGACGGCTGCGACAACGACTGCACCTTCAGCTGCATCGTGAACGGCGACTGCGACGACGGGTTGTTCTGCAACGGCTTAGAAGAATGCGACATGAACGTTTGTTTTCCCGCCGCGCCGCTTGCTGATGGGTCGGCGTGCGACAGAGACGACAACTCGAGCACCCGTGACATTTGCCTCGCTGGATCGTGTGCGCCTTCGTTTTGTGGTGACGGGTTCGTGGATGCGCCGGAAGCGTGCGACGACGGCAACGACACGGAGGGCGACGGCTGCAAGAATGACTGTCAGTTTACTTGCGTCAACGACGCTGACTGCGACGACGGCGTCCTTTGCAATGGTGCGGAACGTTGCGCGGCCGAACGCGTTTGCGCTCCGGGAACGCCCGCGCCCGACGGTACGCCATGCGCCGCGCTCTCGAGCTGTCAGGCAGGATCTTGCCAAGCGATCGGCGGATCGGACGGCGGAACCGGCGATCTCGGACTCGGCGGCGAGTCATGCGGCACTGCGACGTGCGTCGCCGGATCGTATTGCTGCAATCTTTCCTGCAACCTGTGCGCGCCCGACGGCGTCGGATGCAGTGGCAAGACCTGCGACCCGCCAGGCAGCGACGAGTAGGGTCGGTGCTTTGTGACTGCGTTCACTCGCAGAGCAGCGTGAAACGGCGGACTTCGGTGGCGCTCGCCGCGAACACATTCAGCTCGCCGCCCAACGCCACGAGCTGAGGCAGCCCGGGTGTTCGGAATGTCGCGCTTGCGACGTCGGGAAGTACCCGCCAGTTGGTTCCGTCCAATGACCGGTAGACGCGGGTCACGGACGGGGGCGGGGCCGTCTCCAGCACGGCGGTGTAGAGCGCATCGAGGGCGAGTGTGTTGGCAGCAGCTGCGGTCGCTTCGCCGACGGCGCTAAGGCCAGCGCCCTCAAGCGGTCGTCCAGCGAACACCCGAGGGCTCGCGTCGATTCGGACCATAAGCGTAAGGGCGGGGGCCGCCTCAAACTCCGTTATCGCGGCGACTGCCGCTTCGGTTTCGTATGCTCGCACCATCGGCCAGCGGGCTCCGTCCATTCGAAGCACCTGCGTCTGACCTTCGTCGGCAACGACCAGGTAGTGCTCATCGGCGACGGACCCAGTCGCACGTAGCCGCGCGGAGGCGGATGCGACGCTCGGGGCCGACCAGGTCATGAACTCCCGTTCGAAGCGTTGCACGCTCGTGCCGACGGCCTCGCCGCTTCTCGCCGCGCTGTAGGCAAGCACTTCGCCTTCATCCGTGAACTGCGCGCGCACCCGCGGAATATCGTCGAGATCGGCTCGCAAGACGCCGCGCGACAGTTCGGCCAGGGTAGGGCTCAGCTGCCAGTAGCGGAGTGAGCTGGTCGTCGCAGGTCTGTTGGCCGCAAAGGCGAAAATCTCGTTCCCCCGCACGATCAGGTCCATCTCTTCCGCGCCGATGTCCTCGTTGACATTCTCGGCCAAGCGGACGTCGTCGAGCTCGACGGCGAGGGAAGTGGATGAGGCGAATCGAGACGTGGCCAAGCGCAGCTCGTCACCACTGCGATACAAGCGCGCAAGGAGGTCGCCATCCGCCGCAAAACGCTGCACGTCGATGCCGTAGCTTTCCGGTGCACCGCGCCACGTGGGCGTGCAGCAGCCTTCGGCGAAGCGATCTGCTTCGCAGGGGTCGATGAGCGGATCCTGGCAGGCACCGGCTTCGCATGTAGCGCCCGCTTCGCACCGTTCGGTGACGCGTTCGACGCCAGCGCCCTCGACGCTCACGCATTCGATCACCTGGCGCTCCCCCTCGGCGCCTTCGCACCGTCGCTCGCCGATGGTGCAATCGCTCTCCACAAACTCGTCCAGCGCCAGGTTGGTCCGGACCAGGGTGTTCGGCAGCAACTGCACGTCCACCGTGCCGGTGTTTACGCGGCCCGCGCCTTCGGCGCGCACGATCACTTGAACTGTTTCAGCACGCGTAACATCGACGGGAATGTAGAGTTCGGTGGTGGAACGTGGCGGGCTTGGCATGCCCACCAGCAGCGAACCACGCACGTCGCGGACGTCGAGGGTCAGCACTTCCACCTCCGAAGGCGAGAGGTCCTCATGCTGAATCGCGATAAGCGCGCCGTTTGGATCGGCGGCGGAATCGCCGCACGCTATGCAAACGAGCAGCGAGGCGATGAACCGCGTCACGGGAGCCCCGGTGTTCGCACGTCGACCTGAAAGCAGTCCACGCCGCAGGGCGAGGTGGTCCCGTCGGAGCGCGTCGCGAGAACGATCCCAAGGGTCACGGCTGCGACCACCACCACGGCAACGCTGACCCAGAGGGCAGGGTGCCGGTAGGCGGGGCGACGTTCGGGGGGCGGCGCCGGCTCAACGGCCTGCGTCGCCACTTCCTCGGGCGTCGGCACGGTTTGCTCCGGCGTCGGCTCGTAGGGCGCGCCCAGCTCTTCCAGGGTCGCTTGCGCATCGGCGGCTGCTGGCCCGTTCGGGGCCAGCTCGAGATAGCGCCGGTACTGGGAAATGGCGCGAGCTTCGTTGCCCAGCAGCCGGGAGCACTCGGCCATGTTGATCAGAAAGAGGGGCCGGTGGCTCAGCAGGTAGCCCTCACGAAAGAGCCCGTGGGCCGCTTCAAAGTCGCCTCGTTCGATTTCTGCCGCGCCCTGCAAAAAGAGC
>JBCCRV010000724.1:0-3795 GCA_039201085.1 Myxococcota bacterium
CCTCGAACTCGCCGAGAGCATCGGGCGTGATGAGTTCGTAGCGCGCTTTTCGATGATGCGCGGTCTCTTTCTCGCGCACAGCAACCGCTTCTCCGAGGCGCGGCCATGGTTTGAGCGCGCGCGAAACCTCTCGCGCCGCGCCGGCAACAGTGAGCTGCTCGCGTCGATCGCCCGCTCCGAAGCGGAAACGGAAGCGCGCAACGGCAACTACCAGAGCGCCGTGGGCCTCCTTCAGGAAGCCGTCGAGCTTGCGGAAGGTACGGGCGATACGATGGCGCAAATCCACGCTCGCCTACCCCTTGCGCTGGCCTTCGCTGGGTCTGGAAATCGGCAGGCCGCGCAGGTGTCCTTGGACGCCGTTCGTCGCCTGGCGCAGGCCAAGAAGAGCCGATTCCTCGAATGCGAGATCTACAAGACGGAGGCGCTCGTCAGCTTCTTCACCGGCGACCTTACGTCGGCCGTGAACGCCGGTCAGCGAGGGTTGGAGCTGGCCAAGGAATACGGCTTCCCGTACGAAGCGGCGGTCAACGCGCACAACGTTGGCGAGACGTACATGCGCATCGGCGACTTCAAACGCGCCTTTGCCATGCTTCGCTACAGCTACGACGTCTGCCGTGAGCACGGTTTCGTGAAGCTCCAGTACAACAACATGCGCGTGCTCGGCTTCATCGACGCCACGAAGCTCGGAAGCCCGCAGGGACGCGACCGAATCATCGACGCCCTCCGCTACGCGGAAGAACACGGCTTCGTCTGGGACATCATTCAAGGCCGCTACATGCTGGCCTTCGTCGATCACCAGCTCGGCCACGTCGACCGGGCCAAACGCGCCTTCGGCGAAGTCTGCAAGCTCGCCCACGAGTACGGCCAGCGCCATTATGAACAGGCCGCCGAGGACGCGCTGATGGCGATCGCCGCCGGTCAGCCCCTCGAGTTCCCGAGCTAGATCGGTTCGACCTTTATTTGATCGCCTCGGACCCACCGCTTCCGCCGACCCCTGCGCTCTCTCGTCCTCGAAAGGCGCTTGCCGTCCTTCGTCCTCGCGCCTTGATCTCGACCCGATCGACGAATCCGAGGCAATCAAATAAAGGTCCACCCGGTCCAATCGATTGAATAAAGGTCAACCCGGTCCAATCGATTGCATCTTCGCGTGAGCAACGCTCGGGAGCTTCACGCGCGAAGTGAAATGGACCGAAAGCACGCTTTTCTTCATGTTTCGGACGGTGCGGACGAGCGTACGGGCACTAATCGAGGCGCCCGAGTCCGACTTGGGCGAACGGTTCGCCTCCAGCGTGAGGGCCTCGAACGAAGATCGGCTGAATGTGCTGCGTTTCGCCTACGCAGCCTTCGGCGAGGAACGCTGAGCAGGCTGCCCGAGCGGTCGGGGCGCGTGGCGAAGCGACTCAAAGCAGGCGGGCGCAACAGATGCAAAAGCGTCGGGGCAGACGAACGCGAAAACGCGGCCCAACGCGGTACGCGTGGGCGACGCTGCGTGTTCGCGGAACGTTGACTCTACTCGGCCGCTTCGGGCTCGGCCGGCGCAGACTCGGCTTCGGGCTCGGGCTCGGGCGCGGCTTCGGGCTCGGGCGCGACTTCGGGCTCGGGCGCGACTTCAGGCTCGGGCGCGACTTCACGCCTGGGAGGTCGCGGCGCCGCGGTGTCTCGCGTCACGGTTCCTTCGCGTTCGCCCGCTTCAATCTCCTCCGCCAACTGCTCGGCAGCTTCCAGACCTTCTTCGATGTCTGCATTTCCGATGGCGTCCAACAGAGCCTCGGCTCCTGTTGCTGGATTCTCCTCGGTCGCTTCGTCCGCCGCCGGTTCCTCAGCCGTCTCGTCTTCGGTGGCTTCCTCGGACGTCTCTTCCGCATCGTCGCTCGCCGCCTCACCCGACTCCTCACCGTCTGGCGAGCCGATCGATGCGCCGCCCGCATTCTGTCGCGCAGCGGCGTCCTCGAGCGCCTGGTCGCCGGATGAACTGCGGTAGGCGAGGGTGGCCGAAAGGGCCATAAAGAGAAACGCGCAAATCGCCGTCGTCTTTGTGAGGATATTGCCGGCTCCGGCCCCGCCGAAGACCTGCTGGCCGGCGCCACCACCGGCACCACCGCCGAGGGCGCCCATGCCGCCGCCCTTACCGGACTGGAGCAAAACGACCAAGATGAGGAAGACGCAGACGAGTACGTATACGACGCTTAGGAACGTATCCATGATGTTTTCTTTGTGATTTCAGGCACTTAGTGCAGCCCCGAGCCGCGGGGCGAAAGCCAGAGAAGAACGGCTAAGCACGCATAATGGCGAGGAAGGACTCCGCGTCAAGCGAAGCGCCCCCGACGAGTGCGCCGTCGATGTCGGGTTGGGCCAGCAGGTCCGCCGCGTTGGCCGGCTTCACGCTGCCGCCGTAGAGCACGCGAACCGCATCCGGTGCGCCGGCCTTGAGCTCGCCGAGGGCCGTTCGAATCGCCGCATGAACCGCTTGGGCGTCCGCGGGCGTGGCCGTCTTGCCCGTGCCAATCGCCCACACGGGCTCGTACGCGACGATCACCTCGCGTCCGCCGGCTTCCGCTAGACCGATTCGAAGCTGCTCCAGGACCACGTCGAGGGTCTTGCCGGCTTCGCGCTCATCGAGCCGTTCGCCAACGCAAAGGATGGGTGTCAGGCCCTCGTCGAGCAGCGCCTGGACCTTGGCCTGCGTATGTTCGGACGTTTCCCCGAAGAGCGAACGGCGCTCCGAGTGGCCAACAATGCAGTGGGATGCTCCCGCATCCTTGAGGAGCGCCGGGCTGAGCTCACCCGTAAAGGCACCCTTGTTTTCAGAGTGCGCATGCTGACCCGCCACCTGGAGCCGCGAGCCCGACGCAGCCTCCGCCACGGCGGCCAGACTCAGCGACACGGGAGCGACGAGCCCGTCCACGTCGGGCAACTCTTTCATTCCCTCCGCAACGGCTTGGGCCAGTTCGACGGCCTCAGCCCGTGTCTTATGAAGCTTCCAGTTTCCCGCGATCAGTCGTCTACGCATGAGCGGCAATGTACTGGGAGCGCTCGCGCGAGTCACCCAGCGCGTCGAAATCAGGCGCAAGCTGCACGCGCACCGCTCACGGCGCCGCCCAGCTCACCGTGCGCGTGTTCTTCACGCGCACTCTTCACGCGCACTCTTCAGGCGCACTCTTCAGGCGCACGCTTCACGCGCACGCTTCACGCGCACGCTTCACGCGCACGCTTCACGCGCACTCTTCACGCGCACTCTCCATCCTCCGTCGCTCGTAAGGGGGACGCCCGAGGATTGAGGCCACGCGTTGGCTGCGAAGCGCGCGCAGGACCGGCGCCTTCGCTACGACAGCGCTTCAACGCCCGGCAGGCGCTTGCCCTCGAGGTACTCTAGCGATGCGCCGCCGCCCGTGGACACGTGGTCGTAGTCGGCCTTGTTGCCAAAGCGCGCAATCGCCGCGACGCTGTCGCCGCCACCGACGACCGTGAAGCCCGGGCAGCGCGCCATCGCGGCTGCAACGGCACGCGTGCCGCCCTCGAAGGCTGCGTTTTCGAACAGGCCCATCGGTCCGTTCCAGAAGACCGTGCCGGCCTTTCGTACGCGGTCGGCGTAGCGCTCCGCCGTTTCCGGGCCGATATCGAGGGCCATGCCTTCGATCACTTCTTCGGCGAGCACGACATCCGAATCGGACGCGTCGAGGCTCGCTCCCACGCGAAGATCCGTGGGCAGCAGCAGGTCGACATTGCGTGCATCGGCGCGCTCCACGATCGAACGGGCGAGTGCGAGCCGGTCCGACTCGACGAGGCTCTGACCCA
>JBCCRV010000725.1:0-3791 GCA_039201085.1 Myxococcota bacterium
CTTTGTGATGGAGCGCTTTCTTTGCGTGCATCCGCAGGCGCCGCCGGCCGACGTGGATCTTTCGCCGCCGCCCGTCGACCCCGAGAGCACGAGCCGCGAACGCTTTGAAACGCGTACGGGCGTGCGCCCCTGCGTCAACTGCCACCGTCAGTTCAACCCGATCGGCTACCTCTTCGGCGCCTACGACACCTTCGGCGAGTTTACGACGGAAACGGCGTCCGGTCGCCCGATCGACACGGCGGCCGAACTCAACTTCTTGGGCGACGAGGTGGACGGCCCCTACGCCGACGCCGTCGAGCTTTCCGAACACCTCGCGCGCTCCGAGCAGGTGCGCGACTGCGTCGCCGAGCAGTGGATGCGATTCGGGATTGGCCGGCCCCTCGGCGAGCACGATCTGCGCTCATTGCACCTGGCGCGCGAAGCGATGGTTCGCGGCGACTTTGAAGAACTGCTCAAGGCCATCGCCACCACCCCGGCCATGCGACTTGTGCGCGCCCATGGAGACGACCGATGAAGAAGATGAACCGACGAACGCTCCTCCGCGGCGTGGGCGGCGCGTGCCTCTCCCTTCCCTTCCTCGAAGCGATGGGCTCGCCGGTCCGGGCGGACGAAGCCGACGGGCTTGTGAATGGCCAGATTCGCCGCTTCATCGTGGTCTTCAAGGGCAACGGCGTTCATCAGGACAGCTTCTTTCCGAGCGAAGGCGGGTCCTTCGCCGGCACAAACCTCGAGCCCCTCGCCGAGTTTCAAAACCGGGCCCTCGTCATGGACGGCGTGAAGATTCAGTCCGCCATGGACAGTGAAGGCGAGATGCATCAGACGGGCATGGGCTCGCTCCTTTCCGGTCGACGTCTGCAAAACACCGGCCTCCACTCGGGCGGCGGCGGCGCGCGGGCCGGTTGGGGCGACGGCATCACTGTGGACCAAGTCATCGCCCAGCGGCTTCGCGGCGCGACGCGCTTCGGTTCGCTTACGCTGGGCGTGCGCGCAAGCGACGCGGGTAGCGAAGTGCGAACGCGCATGGTGTACCGCGGACCGGCCGATCCCGTGTCGCCGATCGACAACCCGGCGATGGCCTTCGACGCGATCTTTGGCGACCTCGACATGGCCGACGCCGCCGCCGAGCAAGAGCAGGCGCAGCGCCTTCGCGTCATGGACGCGGTGCGTGACCAGTTCAGCCGCGTACGGCGTCGCGTCGGCCGCGCCGATCAGCAGCGCCTGGACCGGCATGCGACCTTCATCGACGAGCTCGAACGACGCGCCCGGAACGTGGGCGGCGTGTGCACGGCGCCGGGACGGCCGCGAAGCATTTCCGATCGCTGGGAAGACGTGCCGGAGATTTCGCGCGCCCAGATCGACAACATCGTCGGCGCCTTCGCGTGCGACCTCACGCGGGTGGCCACCCTGCAGTACAGCTCCGCTGCGTACTACATGCGCTGCCCGTGGCTTGGCGACCAACAACACGGGGCATAGCCTTGGTCATTCAACGGCCGGTCGTGCGCAGCCGGCGGTCGATCCGGGCGATCCCGACGCCACGGAAAAGACCGGCCTTTGGAACGCGCGAAGCCGCTGGTACATGGGCGAGATGGCGTACCTGCTTCGCCAGCTCGAAGCGACGCCGGAGGGGGACGGCACGCTGCTCGATTCGACGGCCGTGCTCTTCTGCAGCGAAAACGGCAACCCGCACCACTACCTCACGCGCATTCCCTTCGTGCTTTTCGGCAACGCCGGAGGCGCCTTTCAGTCGGGCTACCGGCGCTACGCGGCGCCGCTCGCCAACAACGATATGCCCAACCACAACCGGCTTCTCGTCGCGCTTCAGCAGGCCTACGGCATCGATAGCGACGTGTTCGGCGACCCGTCCTATTGCGACGGCGGCGCCCTCAACGACGTGCTGGCCTAGAGGGCCAACTGCACGGAGACCGGAGTCAACGCACACGCCTCACTTCATCCCTGCCTTGCGCGGGTTGCGCTGAGGGCGGCGTTGTGCTCGGCAATGAAGGTGCGAAGCCAGCGGTGGCCAGGGTCATGGTGCACACGTTCGTGCCAAAACATGGCCGCGGTGACCGTGGGCAAGGGGAGCGGCGGTGCGAGCTTTCGCAAGTGGGCCCTCGTGCACGCGACCGTCGCAAAGGACGCGGGGCACGTGAGAATGAGTTCGGTCCCGGCGATCACAAAGGGCGCGGTGGCAAAGTGGGCAAGCTGCATGCGAACGCGCCGCGTCTTGCCCATGCCGGCGAGCACGGCGTCGACGACGCCGCGCCGGCTTCCGGACGGGCTGATCAGCAGATGCGGGTAGGCGAGGTAGTGCTCGAGCGTTAGGCCGGTGCCGAGTACCGGATGACTGTCGGTGACGAGCACGGCGAAGTCCTCGTCCACGAGCTTGCGGCGCCGAAAGCCCGCACCCGGCGTTTGAATGCCGGGAACCCCTTCGGGCATGATCACGATGTCCACGGCGCCGCGCGCCAAGTCCGCCTCGGACGTTGGACTGCGGCCCACGAACGCCACCTCGATGTTGGGCGCCGCCTGCTGGGCCGCTTCCAGGGTCTGCAGCGCCCCCGTGAACTCGCTGATGTCGGAGCAGGCGATCACAAAGCGCCGTTTTGATTCGCGCGGGTCAAAGTCGTTGGAAGGCGCCGTGAGCTGGCGCAGCGTTTCGAGCGTCTCCCGCAGCCGCGGCAGCAAGGCTTCGGCCCGCGCCGTCGCGCGCATCGGCCGAGAGGTCGTGATGAAGAGCGGGTCGTCCATCAGTTCGCGTAGCCGGCGAAGCTGATGGCTCATCGCCGATTGGGTCAGCCCCATCGTCTTTGCGGCGGCGGTGACGCTCGGCGAACGGCCGAGTACGTCGAGGGCCACGAGCAGGTTCAGGTCGCGGCCCAGGAGCTCGGCGGCGCGTGCTTCGACTTCCGACACCTTGTTGATGTGGGTGATGGGCGACGAAAGATCAAGTAATGAGATTCATAGAGTGAACTAAAAGCATTCATTTTTCGAATGGTCGAAGCGCCGGCAGACTTGGGGTCATGCAACGCCCCTCACTCGTTCGATTCCTCGTCATTCTCGGTGCTTTTTCCGCTTCCGCGGCGAGCGCGCAACCTATGGATACGCTTCGTGTCGGCGCGTCCGTCAGCAACTTGGACGCTCGTGCCCATGTCGACTACCGGCACCGCTTCAACGGCGGCCAGCGCCTTGGCCTGGCTGCTTCCTTTGGTCACGCCCGGGAAGTCATTGTCGTGGGCTTCGCGGCGGAGAACGAGCTCGTCGGAAGCCTGGGCGTCGAATCGCGCTTCCCGATCCTTCGCCGCCCGCGCGTTCAGGTCGACCTCGGCCTCGACGCCGCCGTGCGCCGCGTCTTCGGCGACGACGGCCCGCCCCAGGACGCCTCCGGCTCCTGGGCGCTGGAGGTGCACGCGTCGATGATCGGAACGGCGCGCGCCGGCCGCGGCGCCGTCCGGCTGGGCATCCTCGTGCCCTTTTCCATGGAGCTCGCGCCCGAAGTCGTGAACGACGCCCAGGGCGCCCTTCTGCACGCGGGCTTCACCTACCCGCTCTCGGACCGCCTCTGGCTCGACTTCGACGCGGACGCCGGCGGCCTTTTCGGCTCGGACGGCGACGCCGCCAAGTTCCTCGCCCGCGGCCGACTCTCGCTGCGCATCGCCTTCGGCGACGACGCCGCCATCTACTAGGCCCCGCCCCCCTTTGAGGCCGCCGCGGCCGTGGCTCAGCTCCCCGCTCCCTGCTCCCCGCGCACCGCTCCCCGCGCACCGCTCCCCGCGCACCGCTCCCCGCGCACC
>JBCCRV010000726.1:0-3779 GCA_039201085.1 Myxococcota bacterium
CGAACCTCGCGCAGGAATACGAAGAACCGGCTTCGTCGACGTAGCCGGCTGACCACACGCTTCTCGCGAGCAGTCAGACCTTTCGGAATGTGCCATCTCATCCACTGAAGGGATCACAACTGCGTCGAGCGGTCGATCCCTAACGCTCAAGAAAGCGGATCGCTTCTCTAGAGCTCATCCCAAGAATCGCCGCGGCCAGGTCTTTGATCAGGTTGCGCGGAATTTTAGCGTCCTCGAACCGAAGTAAATGCCGAGCATTTTCGAGGTGAGGTGAGGTGAGGGGATGGTTGACGCGTGAGCTGGCGGAAACATGGCCGCGGCGATTTTTGAATGCCGGCACTTCATTGCGTGATGAAGTCCCCGTGAAATCCTGGGGGGACGTGGTGCGGCAGGGCCAGCGCGGTGCGCTCCGAAAGGTCCTTTGCGTCCAGCACGCGCAGTTCGGAGCGGCGTTCATCGGCGCGGTAGACCACCACCAAGAGGTAGCCATCATCTTCGCGCTGGGCGTCTGGGCGAGGAACGAAGACCGGCTCACTGGGCAGATCGGGCGCGAGCTCACGCTCGAGAGCTTCGCCCGTATCCACGTCGAGCTTCGCGATACGGGTCATGGCCGGCGTCAGAAAGTTCGGGTCGCTCGCGGCCTGCGCGTACACGTAGCGATGGCGGCGCGAAACCCGACCGGGGTGAATCGAGGGCAGTTCCATCGGAACGGACGTCAGAACGCGCTCGGTGACGGAGCGTCGATGCACGTCGAGCCTAAAGCGGGTGGGCCGCGGGGGCGGGTAGTCGAAGGCGACGAGCGACGAAGGGTCGTCGAAGTCGACGTTGCCTGAGGGATAGCGATCCATGCGAAGCGAATCGACGACAACGCGACCCTCGCCTTCGTCGTATCCGTTGATGTGGTGAAAGACGAAGCAGGGAGGCGCCTCGATGGCGACGGGCGCGCCTCCGTCGCGAGGTACGACAAGGATCTGAGCAGGCTCCCTTGGACGCTCGCGAATCGCAGCGGCCGGGGACACCAGGCCGGCAAGCGCCGGTAGGACGTCGAACGCCACGGCCGAAAGGAAGAAGACAAAGTACTTCTGCGTGAGCACAAAGTCGTGAACGAATGCCAGCCCGTCGAGGGGGATCGGTCTCGTCTCGACGAGCGTTCCCTTGGAATTGATGCGGTAAAGGAGCAGCTGATTTCGCCGGCCGAGGAGCGTGCCGAAGTTGAAGAGCTCGCCGGTCAGCGGATCGAGACGGGGATGCGCCGAAAAGGGCAGCTCCGGCGTGATCCGCTGCTCGATCCAGCTGCGACCGGCCGCGGCCCGAAGGGCGCCGCCGTAATCGAAGCGCTCAAGGGTCGCGAGTGTTGCCGGGTCCAGCGTATGGGGAACGCCCCCCTCCCAAAGGGCGAGCAGATGGCCGCCGTGAAAGCGCACGCTGGTGTTAGCGGCGTTCTTGAAGCGTACGCGAAGCAGGTTGCGGCGAAGGCCGCCGGGAAGGTTGGTCCCGAAGGCCCGGTATCGCATCCGACCTGCCGCGCTCTCTTCGACGAATTCTCGGGTGCGCACGTAACGGTTTCGGTAGCGCACCGCGTTCGCCTCGAAGGCCACGCGAATCACCATTCCATCGCCGTCGAAGGGATGGTGGTACACATCGTCGCCGATGCGGACCCGGCCCGGACCATTGCGGTAGAGCACGCCCCGAAGATCCTCCGGCACCTGCCCTCGAACGACCGCGAGTTCGCAATCGTGCTCGTCGGACACGCTTCGGTAGGCGTCCAGGACGACGCGAGCGCTACGCAGGTGATTCACGATGGAACGATGCGGGCGAAGGCGACGCGCGTAAAGGCCGTCAAGCAAAGCGAGTGACACTCTCAGTCCGCGTACTACGCTGCCGCCCATGAGCTTCTCCTTCGATCCCGTCGCCTTCGTGCGCGGCGGCGCAGTGGAGAAGGCCGATGCCCCGCGCCAGGGCCGCGCGGCCGCCCACCTCGAAGGGCGCATCGAGTTTGTGGAGGGGCAGCGCTTCGAAGATGCCCTTCGCGACATCGAAGGCTTCGACTACCTCTGGCTCATCGCCGTGTTCGATCGCGCGGACGGGTGGCGGCCCACCGTGCTACCGCCACGCAGCGATCGAAAGCGCGGCGTCTTTGCGACCCGATCGCCGCACCGGCCCAACCCGATTGCGCTCAGCGTGGTTCGTCTCGTGCGCCGCCAACGGCTTGCGCTCGAAGTCGCCGAACTAGACCTGCTCGATGGCACACCAATCCTGGACGTAAAACCCTACATTGCGTGGTCCGATGCGATCGTCGAAGGCTCGGCCGGATGGCTCGAGCGGCCTGCCGATCGGGGTGAGCACTTCCACGTGCGCTTCGATACGACGGCGGACATGCAGCTCGCGTTTCTCGACGAGCACGGCGAGTCGCTTCGCGCACGCATCGAAGATCAGCTCACGATCGGGCCACGACCGCACGCCTACCGCCGAATTCGCGCCCACGGCGACGGCTACGTGCTCGCGATTCGTCGCTGGCGCGTTCGCTTTACGCTCGAAGGCGAGGTCGTAACGGTCCTTGCCATCGCGTCGTCGGAAAAACCGAAGGCGCTGGTCGCGGGAACCGCCGACGCCACCCACTGCGCGTTTGTCGAACGCTTCGGTCTTCGAACCAGCACGCTCTAGCAAGCTCGTAACGGTGCCCCGCGTTTTCAGCGCTCCGCGGTAGAACCGAGCGTCACTCGAAGCGAATCTTCAGGTTCATCGCTTGCTTCATGTGCAGCAGCGCTTCCGCGTTGCCGCGTGCGTCGTCCACCGGGTGATGGGTGTGCTTCGTCTTTCGAAGGTGTTTGAAGCTCTTAAACGTATCGGCGACGAGCCCCTTGTAGAGCGAGCCCAAGTTCTGCGAGCTAAAGCCAAAGGGGTTGTCACCGACAAAGTGGTGGAAGTACCAGTTGATGAAGCCCCAGTCGAAACCGTTGTTGTCCGAGATGAAGATCTTGCATCCCTTGCATTCCGCTTCGAGCCAGGCGGCGAAGTCGCGCATCGCGGCGTCTGCCGGTGGAAAGGCCATCGTCCCTTCGCGCGAGAAACCGCTCACGGAGAGCGCCTCCGGAACCCACTTCTCGGAGATGGGCCGCAGCTGCGCATAGAACGAACGCTCCAGGCCGGGCTCGACGATCACAGCGCCGAAGCAAACCATGGAGTAGTCACCGGGAATCGGACCGTCCGCTTCCACATCGACCATGACGTAGGACATGAGCTGAGCAATGCATGGTTTGGGGCGGCGTCAACCTGGGTGAGTGATGGAGACGGCGAGGGTTCCGGTTCGGGTGCCGGTGGCGGCGAAGGTTCCGGTGCTGGCGAGGGTTCGGGTTCCGGCGACGGTTCGGGCTCGGGCGAGGGTTCGGGTGCCGGCGACGGTGCGGGTTCCGGCGACCGTTCGGGTTCGGGTGACGGTTCCGGTACGCGAGACAGACACGGAGACGGAGACGGGTCGTTCCGGCCGGCCTGCGCGCGGGTGGGTTGTCAGCCGAGCTCACGTAACGCCGGCACCCAGATGAACGTGTGCAGTTGCTCGATGCTGCCCGCGCGTTTGGACCAAACGTTGCGCGTCTAGGTCTTTAGAACGCGGGGTCGTGAGCCCAGTTCCGCGCCCTCTCGTCGTTTGAGGCACACGAGATAGAGAGGGCGCGGAACTGGGCTCACGACCCCGCGTTCTAAATACCAAGACGCGCAACGTTTGGTCCAAACGCGCGGGCAGCATCGAGCAACTGCACACGTTCATCAGGGTGCCGGCG
>JBCCRV010000727.1:0-3767 GCA_039201085.1 Myxococcota bacterium
ATCAGAGCGAGAGCGCATGGAGCGTTTGAATGAACCATGAACGCAGTTTTGCGAGGGCCCAGGCACTCGCCACTGACCTCTTCCCGACGGCGACAACCCGCTGCAAAACGCCCCAGTGGGAACTGCGCTAGGGGAACTGCGCTAGGGGAACTGCGCTACCGGAACTGCGCTAGCCTGACCCATGCTCCGCACGGCGCAGCGATGGTGCTTTGTCCAAAGCACGCTGGTGGTTCGCGCCCTTCGCACGCCGGAGCTGATCGTCGGCGTGACGCGAAGCGAGCGGCTGCCCGCCCTTGAGCTCGGCGGCGGCCTCTCGGGGACCCGGTTCTGGGCGTACGTGCCGATGGCTGGTGAAGCGCGCTTTCGCACCCGCACGGGGCTCGTCCCCCTTCGCGTACGCGAGTGGATTCGTGGCGGCGAATCGGAACTTCAACTGGCGAGCACCTCCGCCGACTGCACGCTCCTTCAGCTACTCGACCGACGACAAAGCAAGGGCCCGCTCACGCGCGAGCCGTGCACCCCAGCGCAATGGCTCAAGGCGACGAACCTCGTGGCAGATGTGGTGGCCGGGAAGCCTGTGGATGGCTTTCCTTCCGAAGCGTTTGGCGAGCACTTCGATGCACCGCGCGAATGGGCGGCTTCGCCGGCGCCGGAGAGTCTGCGGATTGCGGACGTCGTATGCCGCGCCAGCGAGCGCCTGGCGGACCATCCCACCATGGACGAACTTGCCGAGGCGCTTGCGCTTTCTCCGCGACGCGCGTCTGAACAGGTCGGCGCGTACTTTCGCCAATACCACGCGAGCTTTCATGGCTGGCGCCGCTACCTGGCGACCGTACGGCTCGAGCTGGCGCTCAGTCTGCTCACGATGGGAGACACGCGTTCGGAAGACGTCGCCAGGGCGCTGGGCTACCGTTCCGGACCCGCGATGTACCGGGCCCTGCGGCGCCGCGGCGTGTCGCCCGAGCGAGATTCGCATGCCTGAACTTCCCGAAGCCCAGCTCGCCGCCGACGTCTTCGCCGCCACCTTCGGCGGACGCCGATTGACCGAGGTGCACGTCGCCCGTCCGGGGATGCTGCGCCAGCCGGAAGCCGAATTTCGTGAGGCGCTCGTCGGTCGGGTTGTCGGCGCGCTGGCGCGCGTGGGCAAGCACATCGTGGCTCGCCTCGACGGGCAGCAAACGGCTTTTGACCCGAGGACCTTTGAAGGTCCGATGATGGCCCTTCACCTCGGCATGAGCGGCAAGCTTGTCGAGAAGGTCGACGCCGGAGAAACGAAGTACGTCCGCGTGCAATGGCGCGCCGAGGACGCGCGGCTCAGCCTCGTCGACATGCGTACCTTGGGCCGGCTATGTGCCGGCGCCGCAGCAGACGTACGCGCCGCGACCGGCCTCGAGCGCCTCGGGCCGGACGCGCTTTTGATCACCGAGGGCGCGGCGCTTCTCGCAGCCCTGGGCCAGGGCAAACGCTTGATCAAAACGAAGCTCATGGATCAGGCGCGCATCGCGGGCCTCGGAAATATTCAGGTGTGCGAAGCGCTCTTTCGCGCGCGCCTAAACCCGAGCCTGCGCACGCTCACGAGCGACCAGGCGGACGCGCTTGCGCGCGCGATTCAAGAAACGCTGACGCAGACGCTCGAGCAAACGCGTCCGCCCCCCGGCCAGCCCATTCGCTACCTATCGGACGGCGCGCACATTCCGAACCCGTTCTTGGTGTACGCCCGGGAAGGCCAAAGCTGCACGGCCTGCGGAACGACGATCGAACGGTTTCGCCAAGACGGCCGCTCGACGTTCCACTGCCCGAGCTGCCAGGCGTAGCGCTCGGTTTAGCCGTGCAGGAAGACGAACACGAGCACGCCCGTGACGGATACGTAAAGCCAGATGGGCGCGAGAAAACGCGTGACCTTCTTATGGGTGCTGAAGCGCTTCTTCCACGCGAAATAGAACGCGCTGAGGGCCATCGGCACAACGGGAATCGACAGGATGACGTGGCTCGCGAGGAGTGTGAGGTAGATGCCGCGAAAGTCGCCCTCGTAGCGGGTGTCGCCGTGCACGTAGTGGTAGACGATGTAGCCGACCAAGAAGAGTGAAGAGGCCGCAAAGGCGCCCGTCATCAGCCACTGGTGCTGCTGCCTGCGTCCGGCGCGAATCGCGCGCCAACCGGCAACGATCAGCACGGCGGCCGTGGCGTTCAGGCACGCATTGACGGCGGGCATGAACGCCAGATCCACGCCGTCGATGCGCGCACCGTCGCTTCCGGGCCCCAAAAGGAGCCACGTCAAGAAAGCGAGCGCGCCCGCAGACACCACCGCGTTGAGCATGAAAAAACCACGATCGTCGACGGCTTGGGTCGTCATGGACGAGTTATGGGCGCGGCCGTGCGCTGAAGCAACGCCTTGGCCCGCCCCATTCAGCGACGGCCGGCGGGACGTGTGCTGGCGCCTCGCCCCGAAGCGCTAGCGCTCATCGATGAGCTCTAGTTCGCGATCTGCACGACGCGAAAGGGAAGCTCCGGCGCTTGGCCCAGGACCTGCGCGAACACTTCGCTCTTCGAGACGTAGAGCTCGCCCTCGGCGATGGCGGCGGTCGAAAGCCCCGTGAGGCCATTGAGCGGAACGCTGGCGACGACGCCGGCCGCGCCCGATGCGTCCAGGGTGATGCGAAGCACGGCGTCGTCGAACACCGCGATGAGCACATTCCCGTCCACCACAAGGCCGTCGGGCCCACTCAAAACGGAGATACCGGCGAAGGCGTCGCCGCTGAAGCTCAGGGGCGCGAGTTCGCTCGGCGCTTGAACGGGAACGGCGAAAATCTGTGCCGGCGAGAAGTACGCGACAAAGAGCGTCGCTTCGTCCTCACTGAGCGCGATCCCATTCGTTCCCAAACCGGCGATGGTAGGCGCAAGCCGTTCGTCTTCAACGAACACCGAAAGCACGTCGCCGGCGATTCGATAGATGCGGGGCGCCGCCGGGTCCGTAATGAAGACGTCGCCCGAACGCGACGCGACGAGGTCGTTGCATTGCGCGCCTTCGGCGGCGTCGCTGAGCGCGAAGACAGCGCGAAGCTGCGCCGTGTCCAAGTCATAGCGGCGAATCGAATCGGCGCCCTCACCGACGGGCTGGGTGCAGATCCAGAGCGCGCGCCGCGCGTCGTCCACGGCCAACCCGAAGGATGCGCCCGCGTCGGCCGGCGCGTCCGCAAACACGCGTTGCTCGCCGGACGCGTCGAGAGCGAAGACCGTGCCTTCCGTCAGGCTTCCGAAGAGAAAGCGCCGTTCGGCGCCGTCGAAGGCAATGCCTTCCGGATGCAGCGCATCGCCCACCAACGGGTAGTCGGCAAGAAGCGGCGCGTCCGAATCGCCGCATGCAATGAGCGCCAGAAGAAGGACGGCCGTGCGCTTGAGGTTCACCGCCCAACGGTGCGTTTTTCACGCGAGGGCCACCAATCGATTTATCCACTGGTGCATCATTCACGGCGCAAATGGCTGCTGCCTTGAAGCGCGGCCTTCTTCCGTCAGCCTGGTGGGGTGAACCTCTCGGCCGTGAACCTCAACCTCTTGGTGAGCCTCGACGCACTCCTCGAAGAACGCAACGTGACGCGTGCCGGACGTCGGCTCGGCCTAAGCCAGCCGGCGATGAGCGCCGCCCTAAAGCAGCTGCGGGCCCTCTTCGATGACCCGCTCCTGGTGAGCGGTCGCCCCGACATGAAGCTCACGCCGCGGGCCGAGGCGCTTCGGCGTCCGCTAAAGCGCGCGCTGGGCGAGCTCTCGGG
>JBCCRV010000728.1:0-3748 GCA_039201085.1 Myxococcota bacterium
CGCGACGCTGCCACCGCCGCCGGGGAAAACCTCGACCTCGTTCGCGATGCCTACCGTCGGGGCACGGTGACCATCATCACGCTCATCGATGCGCAGAACCAGGCGCTTCTTTCGAACCTCTCGGCCAACAACGCCGTCTACGACTTCATGGTCGACTTTCTCGCCGTCGAGCGCGCCTCCGCGTCCTTCGGCTTTCGCATGAGTGAAGACGAGCGAAACGATTTTGTAACGCGACTTGAGCGCTTTGCGGCGGAGCAAGCCGCGGAAGGTGAAAACCCATGATCCGACGAACCGAAACGCAGTGCCTCTTGGCCGTCGTCCTTCTCTTAGGCGCGTGCGGCGGCGAAGAAGAGACCGCAAGCGAGCCACTGATTCGCGCCGTTCGATACGTTCGCGTCGCAGCGGACGACGGCGGCCGCGAGCGCACGTTCAGCGGTGCCGTACGCGCTGGCAACCAGACGCGCCTTAGCTTTCAGGTAAACGGCCGGGTCAATGCCCTCAACATTCGCGTCGGCCAAACGGTGGAAGAAGGCGCGACGGTCGCCAGCGTCGACGGCACGGACTATGAGCTTCAGCTGCAGGAAGCGCGCGCCAATGCCGGCCAAGCCCGCGCCCAAGCGCGGAGCGCCGCGGCCACCTACGACCGAATCCGGGCGCTCTACGCGAACCAGAACGCGTCACGCCAAGACCTCGACAACGCCCGCGCCCAGCGCGATTCGGCCCAGGCCTCGTCCGCGGCCGCCGGTCAGTCGATTCGCCGCCTGCAGCGCCAGCTCGAGTACGCGACGCTGACGGCGCCGGCGGCGGGCACGGTGAGCGAGGTGCTCATCGAAAACAACGAGGTCGTCAGCGCCGGCCAAACGGTCGCCACCCTTCAGGTTGGTGAACAGCTCGAAGTCGCCGTTGACCTGCCGGAAAGCTACGTTAACCGCATCGAGCGCGGCACGGAAGCCACGATCCGCGTCGACGCCGTCGAACAGGCCATCACCGCCACGGTCTACGAAGTGGGCGTCCCGCCGCAGGGCAGCACGGTCTTTCCCATCACGCTGCGCGTTCCTGAGGAGGGCGTCGAGGGACTGCGCGCCGGCATGGCCGCCGACGTGGTGTTCTCCTTTGAAGCCACTGAAGAGGAGTCGGCGGGCTTCGAGCTGCCCCTCTCGGCCGTCGGCGAAGACCGTGAAGGCCGTTTCGTCTACATCGTCGAAGGCGAAGGCGAGACGGCCGCGGTGCGCCGCCGGAGCGTCGAAGTGGCCGGCGTAACGGGCGACGCCCTCCGCGTGACCGATGGCGTCACGGACGGTGAGCGCGTCGTCACGGCGGGCGTCAGCCGCATCAGCGACGGCCTCGAAGTACGCGTTCCGCCCCTCGAGGGCGAAGCCGCGCCCGAGGCTGCGGAAGGTCAGGACGCAGACGAGACCGACGAAAACGGTGAAAGCGAATGAGCCTCACCGAATGGGCCATTCGCAACGACCGCGTTACGGCGGTCTTTGTTGCGGTCCTGCTGCTGGGAGGCATTAGCGCCTACCTGAGCATGCCGCAGCAGATGGACCCGGGCTTCTTGACGCGCACGGCGCAGATCGTCACACGATTTCCCGGCGCGAGCCCGGACCGCGTCGAACAGCTCGTCACGGACCCGATCGAACAGGCCGTGCAGGCGATCCCGGAGCTCGACTTTGTATCGAGCACGAGCCGCACGGGCGTGTCGATCGTGGCCGTCAACATTCGCGAAGAGTTCACGGACATTCGCCCGATCTTCGACGACCTCCGCCGCAAAGTCGACGCCGCCGTCGATGACCTGCCGAGCGGCATCATCGGCCCCAACGTCAACGACGAGCTCGGCGACATCTACCCGATCATGTTCAGCATGATGGCGGACGGCTTCTCCGACTCGGAGATGATGGAAATCGCCGAAACGATTCGCGACCAGCTGCTCTACGTCGACGGCGTCGGCAAGGTGGAGATCCTCGGCGACCAGGAAGAACGTATCTTCGTCGAGTTCAGCAACGCGCGCCTTTCCCAGCTGGGCCTTTCGGCCACGTCCCTTCAGCAAGCCCTCGCCACGCGAAACATCATCATGCCGGGCGGCGAGATCGACCTCGGAACGGAGCGACTCACCTTGGAGCCGAGCGGCAACTTTGGCTCCGTCGAAGAGCTTCGCGAAACCCTGATTCCCCTTCCTTCCGGAAGCGTCGCGTACCTCGGCGACATCACGGACGTCACGCGCGCCTACATCGACCCGCCCCGCGGACTCGTCACGCTGAACGGCGAGCGTGCCCTGACCTTTGCCGTCAACATGTCGGACGGAAACAACCTCGTCGATCTCGGCACGCGCGTCCGCGAGTTCTTCGACGGCCTGACGGCCCGCTACCCGCACGGCATCGACTTCGAGCAAACCTACTTCCAGCCGTCGGAGGTTGAAGACAAGGTCAGCGAGTTCGCCGGAAGCGTCTTTCAGGCCGTCGCCATCGTGCTCGGCGTCATGCTGCTCACGCTGGGCCTGCGCACGGGCTTTGTCGTCTCGACGCTCATTCCCACGGCGATGATCATGACGATCCTCGTGCTCTCCTTCACGGGCGAGTCGATCAATCAGATGAGCCTTGCGGCGCTGATCATCGCGCTGGGACTGCTGGTCGACAATGCGATCGTGGTCACCGAATCGGTGCTCGTTCGCATGGGCAAGGGCGAGTCGGCCTTCGATGCCGCCGTCGCGTCGTGCAAGGAGCTCCGCGTTCCGCTGCTGATCTCGTCCCTTACGACGTCCGCCGCGTTCCTTCCGATCTACCTGGCCGAGTCCGCCGTTGGCGAGTACACGGGCGCACTCTTCACCGTCGTCTCGATCACGCTGCTCATTTCCTGGGTCCTGTCGATCACGATGATCCCGCTCCTTTGCGTGTGGCTGCTACGCGCACCGAAGCAAGAAGGCGACCCCTACGGCGGCCCGTTCTACCGTGCGTACCGGAAGCTGCTCTCCGTCGTGCTTCGCCGCCGCTGGGCCACCCTCGTTGGCGTCATCGTGGCGTTCGTCGCCTCGCTCCAGCTCTGGGGCCTCGTGCCCGCCATCTTCTTTCCGGCGCAGGAGCGCGCGTTTTTCATGGCCGAGCTCAGCTTGCCGTCGGGCATGTCGATCGAGTCGACGCAAACGATGAGCGCCGCGGTCGATCGCTTCATGCGAAGCGAACAGGAAGAAGGCACCGTCGACTCTTGGACCACCTTCATTGGCGAAACGCCCGTGCCGTTCACGCTCGGCTATTCGCCCTCGCCTTCACTCGCGGGCTACAGCGAGCTCATGGTGAACACGGCCGACGTCGAGTCGGCGCGCGGCGTGATGGAGCGCCTCGAGCGCTGGGTCATCGGCGAGTTCCCGGACGTGCAGACGAACATTCGCATGCTCTCCGCCGGCCCTCCGGTGAACAAGCCCGTGCAGATCCGCCTTTCCGGATCGGACACGGAGCGGCTCTTTGAGATCGTCGACGAAGTGCGCGCGCGCCTTGGGGAAATCGAGGGCGCGCAGAACATCGACACGGACTGGGGCCCGCGCGTAAAGAAGCTCGTCGTTCGCATCGACGACGAACGCGCCCGCCGCGCGGGTGTGAGCCACCAGGACATTGCAATGGCCATGCAGGCCTACCTCACCGGCATTGAAACCACCCGCTACCGCGAAGAGGACGACAGCATTCCCGTCGTCGTGCGCAGCCTCAGCGGCGACCGCCGCGACCTCGACCGCGTTCGTGACCTCGCCGTGGCCCTC
>JBCCRV010000729.1:0-3741 GCA_039201085.1 Myxococcota bacterium
CATCGCGGCACGCCGCGGCGAACTCCGACTGCCTTTCGCCGACTGAGCGCCGTCCGCTCGAACCTGGACGGATTTGGCGCCGTCAACACGGGGTGTGGTGAGGACTTACACTGGAACACGCTCGACGACGTTTACTTCGTACAGATTCACACGAAGAGGTACTCGGATGTTCGAGACTGCGGAATCTACGCCCGGCTTCAGGACGATGAAGCCTACTTCATCAACGTGGTCGTCGTGGTCGACGATCCGCACATCGGCACCCAATGCATGAAGGATGCATTGAAGCAAGCCGCAGTGGCGTTGAGTTCGGCTTCACGTTCAAAACTGTCTCCATCACTCACGCGCTTGGGTTGAGAGGGCATGACGCGTGCGGGTGAAAGGTTGTTGATCGACCGCGAGGTTCAGCGCATCACCGTCTAGAAACTCACGTAACAAAGGAGAACAGCTAACCTGCAGAAGTTCGCATGAAGCTCGCAAGGGCGCGCTAACCAGGTCACGCTTGATAAGTGCGCTGGTCCGGCATCGCAGTGTTCCTCGTGTGTTGCGGGCCCGCGCAAGTGTCGACGCCGCGTGAAGCGCCGCGTACAAGTGCCCGAGCTTCTGCCGCTACAGCGGACGACGCACCAGCGCTTTGGCTCAGCTTCAGCGAGGAAGCTTCTGGCTACCGAGCGTTCGCGGGAGCAGACGACAGCGCGCACTACGCGTCCGGCTTCTTTCGCGCGACGGTATCGGCCGCCGGCGATACACACGTTGCGACCGCGTTCGCGTCGAAGATCGAGGCCGTTGAACGATGCGGTGGTGGGTGGCTTTTCATTTCCCGCGACGGCGCGGTAGCCACGGCGGAAGAGTTTGTGGGGGAGTTGCGCCATGTTGGCGACGTTTCCTTGGTGAGCTACCCGCTCGTCACGGCTTCGTATGGGTCCAGAGCATTCGTCCTCAGTGACGGGCGCCTTATGGAACTGCACTGCGGGTCGGAGCCGACCGAACTCCATCCTCTGCCCTTTGTGGACGTCCGGGACGTGGCGGTCGCAGACGGAAAGGCAGTGGCTATTACGCCGTCGCAGGTCCATGGCTGGACCCGCTCCGACGGATGGAGGTTGCTCGATCTGGGAAGCGACGTCGCCACAGCTGTGCACCAGGTGGACGGGAGACTCCTCATTGAAGTAGGAATCGGTTCGCGGGAGTTTACCGGCGATGGCCTGCTCGTCCCCACCGACCGCGCTCAACCGCGTCGACCGGAGGGACCAACCTTCAATCGGACGCGTAGGGACCGACAGCTGGTGAGAGCTGCGCTCCACTCAGCCGGCGTGGCGCCGCTTGCACGCGGTCCTGATGGCTCGCGCATGCACTGCAGCTCCCAGGGGCAGCTGGTGGTCACGTTCCCGTCCGGTACGACACGTGAGATTGACGACGGTTGCGAGTTCATCTCGTCGCTCGACGGACTCTTGGTCGAGCAGCAGGGGCAAATCGGAGAGCTACGGATCGATGCGCTTGCGGAGACCGTGGACTTTGAAGTGCGAAGGGCGCTCCCGCAGCACACCGACATTGTCCCAGCGTCGACAGAATGGCTGCTGCTCGGCGCGCCCCCGGGTTGCCCGGCAAGCCATTGCTGGTTCGACGTGATAACCGGAGAGCAGATTCCGGTTGACGCGTCGTATTCCGAGGCCCTCCCAGGCCTGCGTGAAGTTTTTCTTCGCGTGGACGACGCTTGGCACCGCGTCACCGAAGGCACAACGCTCGTGGAGCCGCTTCCCGCACCTTTCGATACAGCGGACATCGTCGTCGCCGGAGACGGAAGTGTATGGAGTCACGAGCGCACCGATGACGGTGAAGTTCGCTCACTCCTACGACTCGATCATGACGAGCATCAAATCGTGCCCGTACCGGACGGTTGCCGAACCTATTGGGTTGAAAGCGACGTGGCTGTGGTCACCCGAGAACATACGACGGGCGTCCACTGGCGCACCGAGGACTCGGGCCGTTCATGGAGACAACTTCGACCGGACCCGCGCGTTCGCGGGTACCGTGACCCTGGCAAGTTCGACCGGCTGTCAGGCTACTCTTGCCGCACTCCCTGCGAAACCGATGACGGTCTTGTCGCCGACGCGTCGCCGTCGTTTCGCGACAGCATCTTCCTGGGAACGCAAGCGCGGGTAAGTCGCCCAGCCCACTTGCCACCAAGCGAGGTGGTCTGCCGAAACGATGGTCCAACGATCTCGGGCGAAAGTTCGGCCTCGGGATATTTCAGCCTTGTCCGGCGCGGTGGTCGTGACGTCGTTCGATGGCGAGGCATTGACCGACGTGGTGCGTTTGTCGGGGAGGCCAGCGACGAACCCCGCCGAGGAGCTGCGCGACCACATACGGCCAATCGGCAGGCGATGATCTATTCGATGATCCAGAATGAGCCGTGGGCGAGCGGCTGGGGACGCAGTACCTTCAGCCTCCGCGCAGCGTTTAGCGACGGTTCCACCGTGGAGCTGGCGAATCGGTCCCCGGGCCTGGTTCTCCTTCGCGCCGACGGTTCAGGCGTTTGGGCAGGCGCTTCAACGCCTCGCTCCGACTTGGGGGCGTGGGATGCACGGGGCAACGCACAGGGCCCGCGCTTGTTCGGTGCACGTGCTTTTCCCGCGCTGATTGACGGCCGCCCCGCCGCCTTCTTTCCGAGGGATCCCGACTTTGGCGTCGCCGGCTCGATCGCCTTTCTCGATCCGGAGACTCCACCGAGCGTCATTGAGCTTTCGCCTCGGTTTCAAGCCTGCACCGGGCCGGCCGAAGAGGACACCACGATGTTTGCCGTGTACGGCTCGCGGATCGGCTTAGAGGCGTCCTCCGTTCTGCTCGCGAGCAACGACGGTCACTTATGCATACGAGCACTCGAGCTCCATGACGGACTCGTATCGACGCTGACGTCGTCACCAACGGGCGGCTTCAAGGGATTTCGAACGGACTCTCAGCGAAACAGGATCTCGCTTCGCATCGAGCAAGCAGATCTGCACAACGAGCAAACGTACTGGGCACTACCACACGGGCTAAACCGCAGGTGCTTCGATCGCGTCCCCGAGTTCGAGGGAACGATCCACTTGCGTGGAACCGAGGCCAGCCAGTTCCCGAGAGTGCGAGGGTCGTCGCTTTCGCGTGAGCTGCGCCGTTGCATCGAAAGGACACTGGAGGACGGGATCTTTCATCGCTCGGTAGCCGGCGATTCAGTTCACCTGGAAGTCCGCCCGCAGCCGCCCGCCGTCCTTCATCCGGTCCACTGCACCATTCAACCGTTGCCACCAGAACAGGGGTAGGGAGTCTTCCGAGCGTGTACCTTCTCACACATCACTGAAACACGCGTGCTGACGTGGTGTCGTGCCCAGCATGAATGTTCAAACCAACGGAAGCACGCACCTGGTCACGCGCGAAGATGAAGCCTTCCTCGTGCGACACGGTGAGCCGGTGTGCAGTCTCGCTTATCGTCCATCGTCGGTGATCTCCGTGGGCGATGACCGAGTGTGGCTAGGCGACAATATTCTCGACGCGAACACCGGCGAACGGGTTGGGACCTTCTCCGGTGACGCCGCGGTGTCCTGGCAGGGCGTTCACGTCGAACTCGCCGGCATGAAGCTCGTACGAACGGCGACCACCATCGACGAGTTCGACTTGGGCGAGCAATCGGCTGAAGGCTTTCTCGGGGGCCGTGCCAACCAGTTTCACTGCAGTCGACCTCAGCTCACGATTAACAGCCATGGGGCGGCG
>JBCCRV010000730.1:0-3728 GCA_039201085.1 Myxococcota bacterium
CGGGCGCGGGCTGAGTTCGAGCACCGGCGAACTCGCTGAGCGCAGGCCCGGTCCCGTACTGGCGAAGGTCGCAACGAGCGATCCGTTCGATGCCAGACTCGCAGCGAATGCAAAGCGTCCCTCGGCGTCCGTGAGAACGGTACCGAAGCGCATGCTTCGCTCAGCGTTCTCCAACGTCACTGCGCGACGAATGAGCGGTCCGGCGGACGTGCGAAGCATGCCCGCAAGCTCGCCCTCGCTGCGCTCCAAGGTGAGCGAGGGTTGGCGAAAGCGAATCGCTGGGCGCGAACGATTGCTCAGCGGCTCGCCGGCTTCGTTCATTGTCTCCACGCGAATGACTCCGGCGCCAATGGCCCCAAAGGCCGTCGCCTCCAGCGAGGCTTCGATGGCGCCGCGTCCTTCGGCCAACACGTCGCCGAGCTCGTTGACGATGCGCATGGGCGGGGCGCCGTTCTCCGCGCGGGCAACGGTCTCGATCCGATTCCCATCGAGATCGATCTCGACGGGCGTTAGGCCCGCGTCGCCATTAATCGAGAGCGAGATGCGCTGCGGCGAAGTCTGGTTCCAGTCCGTGCGAACCACGCTGTGACCAAGCAGGTAGTCGTCCCCATCGAAGCGCGCTTCAACGCTCAGCGTTCCGGCGCTGTCGGGCAGCTCGACAAGAAAGTGTCCTTCGCCGTCCGTGCGCAAGCGTCGGCGTAGTTCTACCGATCCACGAACCGTCAGAAAGAGCTCCGCTCCGGCGATCGCTTCGCCTCGGTCGTCGCGCAGTTCGCCAAAAAGGCCGCCGGTTGCGCGTTCGAGTGCGATGCGGCTTTGGCCGCGCACCCGAAGGTTCGGTTCAGCGTGGGCGACGGGCGCGACCGTGGCGCCGAAGATCGCGATGGCGCCGGCGAGCGTGAGACGGTACGCCCGCATCCACCCGCGTGTCGCTGTCGCCGTCTGCCCTGCCACCACCGAAGTAGATCACAAATGCAGCGCCATACCACGTGAAAACGCGGCCGTTGACGTAGACGCACCTACACGTCGGGTGTGGTCCGTCGAGCTGCGCCGCGCTCAAGAGTTCGTCGCAGTTCGTCGTTGCCTTCGCGATACGTTCGAAAGACAATCAAGGTCCCGTTGAAGAAGTTGCCACCACCGCCGTCTAGAGGCCGTCGCCCAGTCGCACAGCACGCGCCGCTTGCTTCAGCGCACGCGGTTCGTCGCCGACACCACCCCACTTCGATGCGCTTCTTTCGGACCGATAACCCGTGGCTTGTGGCCCTTGCCCTCGGCGCGTGTCTCACGGCGTCCCTTCCCGGGGCCGCGCGGGCACAACGCTCCGACTACCTCATTCGAATCCTGTCGACGTCCGACACCTTCCGCGTGCGTGTGCAAGCCGCCGTGAGCCTTGGCCGACTCGAGGCCAACGACGCGGTTGTGGGCGCCCTTCAAGGATGCCTCGGAGACGATCACCCGGCCGTGCGAACGGCCTGTGCCGCGTCCCTCGAGCGCATCGAAGCACCCCAGGCGCTCCCCGCCCTGAGGGCGGCGCGTCGCGATCGCGATCGCGGCGCGCGCCGGGCCAACGCCAGCGCGAGTCGCCGCCTGGTACGCGTCGCGTCGCGGCGCGGATCGGAAACGACGGAGCCTTCCGGCCCGGCGCGCTTCTACGTCGGAGTGGGCGAGCCGGGCAACCAGGCGTCGCTGGACGGCGACTTGGTCGCGCATGCAGCGCAGTACCTTCGATCGCAGATCGAATCGATGGATGGCGTCTCGATGGCTCCCCAAGATGAATCGCGAAACGCTGCGAACCGCGCGATTCGCCGCAATAACCTGACGGGCTACTTCATCGATTCATCGATTGTGCGGGTGGAAGAAACGGACGTGGGCACGCGCGTCGTCGTTTCGGTGATCGTCAACACCTATCCTGGACGCGACATGCGGGCGATCCTCAACGGCGCCGCCACCGTACCGGGGGCAAGCGGCGCACGCGCCATTCGCGCGGCGATGGAAGGCGCCCTGCGAAGTGCGACGCGTCGGCTGCTTCAGGCGATGGAGTCGTCGAGGCGCTAGGCGGAGTTCGCGCGACAAATTATGCGCCAGAGGCCGCGGCCACGTAGCATTCGGGCAGGAGTCGGAAAAAAGTCATGGGTTCGCAAGCAGAAGCAAAGGCAAAGGGGCCGCCGAAGCGCCGGCTGCGCAATTACCTCCTGGACCCCAGATTCCAGGTGAAATATACGAGCATGGTCGTGGTCGTCACCGTGATGATCGCCGCCGTGCTGGGCTACTTCGCCTACGATTACTCCAAGGGCCAGACGGAAGCGATGTCCTTGAGCATCGCCATGGAGCCGGGGCTAAATCCCGAAGCAGCCGATGATCTGGAGGGCTTCGCGGAGGCCGAAGATCAGAAGGTGCTGACGGCCATCGTGACCGGCATCATCGTGCTCGCCCTCGCGCTGGGCATTACCGGCATCATCGTGACCCACAAGGTCGTTGGACCGGCATACAAGATGCGGCTCCTCCTAAACGAGGTTGGAAAGGGAAAACTCAAGCTGGTCGGTCGATTGCGAAAGGGGGACGAGCTTCAAGAGCTCTTCGAAGCCTTCGCGGACATGATCGAGCGCCTGCGCGAGACGCAGGCGCAGGAAATCGCCGAGCTCGAGGAGGCCATCGAACTCGCCCGAAAAGACGGCGTGTCGGAGGAAGCCATTGCCCATGTGATCCACGTGCACGACCGAATGAAGGCGGCGCTCGAGTAGCGGAGCCTCCGAACCGGGCGCCGTGGGTCTAGAACGCGTCCACGTAGTAGTCGATCGCCACGTGGGCGCCGCGAACGAGCACGCCCGCCACGTCGAAGCGAATGCGCTTTCGTCGATGCTTCGGATGGTCGCGCAGCCAGCGCAGCGCCCCCGCCCGGAGTGAGCGCTGCTTGGCCGGTCCAACGGTTTCGGCGGGCGCGCCGAAGGCGTCCGTTCGGCGCGTGCGCACTTCGCAAAAGACAAGCTGAGCGCCGTGGAGGGCCACGATGTCCAGCTCGTAGCGACCGGCTCGGGCGTTGCGCGCCACGATGTGAAAGCCGCGGGCGATCAGCCAGTCGGCCGCGGCGTCTTCGCCGCGGCGGGCAAGGGCCGCGCGCGCGGCAGTCATCGGGTGCGCTCCATCGGAGCTTGGCTCGCGCAAGGCGCGCACGAGTTGCGTCCGCGCCCCAACAAAAAAGGCGGCCCGAGGGCCGCCCAAATCAACCGCTGTGCGGCGCCTCAACCGCCCGTAGTGGTGACGAGCGACTCGCGAATGCAGTAGCTGCCTCGAATACCGGGGCCACCCTGTTCGAGGTTCGATTCTTCCGAACACACGAAGCCGCCGGGGCATTCGCACGGTGGCGCTCCGTCGGGGGTGGGGCGGTCGCAGCGGCAGCTGCAGAAGACGCGGCTTGTTTCTCCACGGATGTCCTCGATGATGGGATGTCGATCGGCGCAAACGTCCGGCGGATTTCCGGCCGCGATGCACTCATCGCGTGTCGACGTCGGGTCGCCGTCGAGCTGGAACGTCAGGCAAACACGCGTGCGGCACTGCACCGAGCCGGTTTCGATATACACCTCATCGGGAACAAAACCGCGCTCGCCCGTGTCGTTGTTCAGCGGCACGTTCTCCGGGATGCATGGGTCGCCGACGCCCGAGGAGGCGCATGCCGAAAGGCCGGCGATCGAAGCGATAAGAAGGGCACTCTGGGCGAGAGCGAATCGCGC
>JBCCRV010000731.1:0-3721 GCA_039201085.1 Myxococcota bacterium
CACCAAAGGTCAGGATTTCCCAGAAATACTAAGGCAGTATATAAGCGTAAGGATGGAGAACCCTACCTATATGATTATCAAGTGGAGGACTTCCACAATGGCGTCGTCGACGACCATGCCTAGGGTAACGATGAACGCGAAGAGCGAGATCATGTTCAGGCTCACGTCCGCCATCGGCAGAAAGAGCAAGCTGCCCGCAAAGCTGATCGGAATGCCCAGGGTCACCCAGAAGGCCAGGCGCGGTTCAAGAAAGAGCCCAAGCACGAGCAGCACAAGCGCAAGGCCCATGTACGCGTTGCGAAGGAGAAGGTCGATGCGTGCCGCATAGATCTTCGACTGGTCGTTCCAGATGACTGCTTCGATTCCGGGCGGAAGTTCATCCGCGTTTTCCTCCAGCCACAGCTTGGCGGCTTCGGCCACCCCGATCGGAGATTGGTCGCCGATTCGGTACACGTTGACCATGACGGCGCGTTCGCCGTTGTAGCTCGCTTCCCGGTCCTCTTCGCGAAATCCGTCCGTCACTTCCGCCACGTCACCCACGCGAAGTACGCTGCCGTCGGGACGCGCACGAAGCGGAATCGCTTCGATCTCCGAACCGGTTTCTCGTCGCGCGGCAGTGCGCAGAAGAACGTCTCCACCGTCCGTTCGCACGCTTCCGCCGGGCAGTTCGATGCTGGAGGCGCGGATGGCGCCGGCGATCGATCCGAGCGTGAGGTCGTTTTGACGAAGCGCCGCCTGGGTCACATCGACGGTGATTTCCAGCGGGCGCACGCCGCTGATGTTTGTGAGTGTGATGTTGTCCGATTCCGCGACCATCTCGTCGCGGACCCGCTCGCCCAGTTCTTTGAGCGCGCGCTCCGATGCGTCCCCGTAGAGGATGACCGAGAGCACCTGCTGCGAGTTGGTCGGCACGCTGATGACCGGTCGCTCGACGTCCTCGGGGAGCGATGTGATCCGATCGACGGCTGCCTTGACGTCGCTGAGGGCGCGGTCTTTGTCCGCGCCCGTGAGCAGGACGACGGTCACTACGGAGATGCCTTCCTGGGATGTGGAACGTACTTCCTTTACACCGTCGAGACCGCGCACGGACTCTTCGACAGCGAGCGTGACACCGCTTTCCACTTCAGCCGGGCTCGCCCCGGGGTAGGCGATGTGAATGATTACCGAGTCGGCTTCGACCTCGGGAAAGACCTCCTGCTTCAGCTGCGTCAGCATCACAAGGCCACCCAGGATAAGGACCACCATGACGATGTTCGACGCCACCGTGTTGCGGGCAAACCAGGCGATGGGCCCGCGCGAGGGAACCGTGCCATTCTCCTCAGGTTCAGTCATAGGAGCTGGGCTCCTCCACCGATTCGCGCTCACCGGCGCCATCCGCGGCGGGCGTTGCTGCGGCGGGCCCATCGGCGGTGCGGAGGGGCATGCCTTCGACCGGCGCGGTCAGGCGGCTCAGGATGACTTGCTCATCCGCTTGAACGCCGCTGCGAACGATGACGCTATCGTCGAAGCTCCAAGCCGCGTCGACCGTGCGAATTGAGAGAGTCTGCTCGTCCGTGAGCACAAACAGCTGGTTGCCTTCACGAATCGCGCGTCGCGGCACGAGTGTGCCGCTCATGTCGCCACCGTCGATCGAGACGCTCACGTACGTTCCGAAGAGCAGCGGCGGGCCCTGCTCGCTCGTTTCGAGGCGGAGCGGGTCGCGGACCTCGACGAGTACGCGCGCCATGCTGCCGCCCGGATCGAGGTCGGGAAGCAGCTGGACGACCCGGCCCTCCCGAACAATTGTTTTCCCGTCGACTTCGTGCCGTATTTCGGCCCTCGCGCCGAGCTGGTCGCCCTGCGGAAGCTGAATGCGCGAAAGGGTGGAGAGGGGTACGGACACCTGAACGAACGCTGCGTCCGTGCCTACCAGCGTCACTAGCTGGCTTCCTGGAGCCACGTACTGGCCGACGTCGACGTTCTCGGTGATCACCGTCGCGTTGAAGGGCGCGCGCGTAGCCGTGCGTGAGAGATTCAAGCGTGCAGTGCGTACGGCGTTTTCCGCAGCCTGAAGGGACACTTCCGCCGTGCGGCGTTGCGGTTGCCGAAGGGCAAGGGCCTCACCGGAATCGGAGCCTTCGTCGCCGCCAAAGCTCTGCCACTCGCGCTGCGCGACGACGCCCCGGCGCTCTTCGAGCTGCAGCTCGAGTTCGGCTCGATTGACGTCCGCGGCGCGGGACTGAACGGCGAGGCTGTACTCGCGTGCGTCGACGCGAAAGACCACGTCGCCGCGCTCGAAGTGGCCGCCGGGAACGAGTTCCTCATGGATGCTGCGCACGCGCCCCGGGACTTCCGGCGAGAGGACGACGCGCCGCGCCGGAATCACTTGGCCTTGGGCGCGGACGCTGACGTCGTGGGTGCCGGCCGTGACCGGCACGGCTTCGACGAGCACGCCTTGCGTCTCCGGGGGCGTTCGAGTCGGTTCCGGTCGACTGGCGACGAGGGCGCGTACGCCGACGGCGCCAAGCGCGATGACCAAGAGGGGCAGCACAGCCTTCAGAACCTTGATGCCAAGCTGGGTTTTCGCCGGCTCGGCCTGGGTGCGAAGCACGGGTTCGGAAAGCGATTCCGCGGGCGATTCAGGGGGCGTCATGGTCGTGGTCCTTGGGCCAGCGTCGCCGGCGTTGGGCGAAGCGCGCGGGCCTCGCGAATCTCCGCGGGCTCCGGCGCGTCCAGCTCGCGCGGCCAATCGCCGCCGAGGGCCCGGTAGAGCTGGATGCGGCTCGACAAGACCTCGCGCTCGGCGTCTTGAATGAGCGTTGCGAGGTTGCGGCGCGCTTGAAGGGCCGTCAGCACGGGCAAGTAGTCGGAGAGGCCGCTACGGTAGCGCGAGCGTGCGGACTCGAGCGTTTCGTCGCTGATGGCAGCTTGCTCCCGCAGGAGCTCGACGTTGCGGCGCTGCCGGGCTTCCTGACGAATGGCGGACTCAACCTCGAAGAGCGCCTGAACGACGCTCTGCTGAAGGGTGGCGATCTGCAGATCAACTTGGGCGCGGGACGCCCGAACCTGCGAGCGTCCGAGAAATCCGTCAAAGAGCGGCACGTCCAGCGACGCGCCCGCCTGCAGCGTGAAGCCGCTGGACACCTGGGCGCCGCCGCCTCCGATCGGTGAGTCGTCGCCGAACTCGTTGCGGTTCCACGTGTAGCCCGGCGTGACGCTCAGACGAATCGACGGCAGGCGCCCGGCGATTGCCGCCGCGACGCGACGGTCTGCGGCTTCCAGTCTTCGCTGCGCCGCGCGAATGTCCGGCCGCTGCTCCACCAGGTTGGCGGCCACGCCGGGAGCGAGCGGCGGCGGAAGGCCCGGTAGCTCGGCGCGCGCCGGAAGGGCGAGGGCCTCTCGGCTGGTGCCGAGCAGGAGTGCGAGTTGCTGTTCGAAGATCTCCGTTTGCAGCTGCGTGAGTTCGATCTGTGACGCGGACTGCGCCGCCTGAAGGCGCTGCTGATGAACGTCGACGGCGTTCGCTAGGCCTTCGCGAAAACGAAGGCGCACGAGATCGAGGTACGTTTCGTCGAGTCTCTGCTGCTCTTCGAGGAGCGCCACCTTCGCCCGGGCGTTGACTACGTTGAACCATGCCTCGGCGATTTCCGCCGACATGCTTAGGGCCATCGCCGACACGTCTTCGCGAGACGCGTCGGCGTCGAGCACGCACCCATCAAGCGGCGCAGCTCGACGCCGACGC
>JBCCRV010000732.1:0-3720 GCA_039201085.1 Myxococcota bacterium
CCGGCCCTCGATCCCACCGGCGCCGCCAGACGTGCCGTCTCCGATGCGCTCGCCGGCGCGCTCGACCCCGAACTCGTCGAGCGCGCGCAGAGCGAAGGCCTGGCCGAAAGCCAGCTCATGCTTGGCGCCGAGCTGGCGCGCAGCGCTGCCGGCGAACTGCGTCCGGCGATCGTGCGCCTCGTGGGCGCCCTGCAGCTTCGCCGCCTCGAGGGCTCGACGCGCCTCCACCTATGGAACGACTCGGCCTTCGAACGGCTTGGCATCGACGGCTCGGCCTTGCGTGTGGAGCTCGGGCCAGGCGCAAGCGGGCTGGGCCCATTGATCGCGCCCCCGGAGGGACGGGCGCCGCTCGTTCGACACGGCGAGTGGCTCGCCGCCGGGCGCGAGTACGCCGCTGAGCTTCGCGTCGCGAAAGCGGTGGCCATGCGCGCACCGTTCGAAGAGAGCGCGCCGCGTGGGCTCGAATCGTCGCGCATCGCGCTTACCGCTGAGCAGGCCGATGCGGTCGCTGCGGCGGCGGTGCAGCTGCTCACGGTGATCGCCGGCGGTCCCGGGACGGGAAAGACGTCGATCGTCGTGGCGCTGCTCGAACGCCTGCTCGCCCAAGGCCTTCGGCTTGAGGACGTCGCGCTGAGCGCGCCCACGGGCAAGGCTGCGGACCGCCTCCGCGCATCCGTGGCGGAGCGAGCGCCCGCCCTCGCGGCCGTGCGTGCCACCACCCTGCATCGCTTGCTCGCCTACTCCGTTCGGCAGCGCACCTTTCGGCGCGACGTCGACTTTCCGATCCCCGCGAAGGTAGTGGTCGTGGACGAATGCTCGATGGTGGACCTGGAGCTCTTCGATCGGCTCTTTCGCGCCGCGGGCGACGCGCGGCTCGTGCTCCTGGGTGACGCCGACCAGCTTCCCTCTGTCGAAGCGGGTTCGGTCTTTCGCGATCTTTGCGGCCTCGATCACACGCCCATCGTGCGTCGCCTAACGAAGAGCTTTCGCATGAACGCCGCCGATCCGGCGGGCGCGGCGGTCTACACCTTTGCCGAGGCCGTTCGCCAAGGTGAAGTGCTGGACCGCCCGCCGACGCTGCGCGCGTACGAAGGCGTTGAGCACACAGAGGATCGACGGTCGCTCCTCGACGACTGGCAGGCCCGCTTTGCGGCATCGGAACGCTTCGGCCGTCGCGCGTACCGCTGGCCCTTTACGGAGGCGGACGAAGCGGAGGCCATCGGCGGCTTTGACGTGCTGCAAGCAAGCCGACTTCTCGCCATGACGCGCCGCACCGCCGCCCAGGCGAACGAGGTGATGCACGCCCATACGCGCCGCGGAAAGGAAGGCGCCTTTTCGCCCGGCGACCCGATCATCGTCACGAGCAACGACTACGAACTCGCGCTCTTCAACGGCGACCAGGGGGTGGTGCTTCGCGTCGGCGGAGACCTAAGCGCGGTGTTTCGCAGTGCTGCGGGCTTTCGCCGCTTTCCCCTTGCCGTACTGCGGCAGCGCATCGAACTCGCCTGGTGTTTGACGGTGCACAAATCGCAAGGGTCCGAGTACGAGCGCGTGGGCGTGCTCTTCGACGAGGGCGGCCAAGGAAGCCGCGAACTCGTCTACACCGCCGTGACGCGCGCCAAGCGAAGCGTCACCCTAGTGGGACCGTGGCAGGCCGTCGTCGCTGCTGCGGCTTCGCCGCTTGAGCGGCAGTGCGGCCTGGCCGCGCGCCTGGCGGAGACCGTTCGTTAGACGCGGGGGGGTTCGCATGCGTTGCGCTTCGCCCCATCCAGCGGCGCGAAGGCTGTTCTGGAGGCGCACCGTTGGCGAATCTTCGAACGAACGCCTCGTCATGCATTCTGCGAAGAGCAAGCGACAGCTGTTTCACAACTTCGGAGTATGGGTGCCGAATGTGGCACTCAGTCCCCCTCCCTAATCAAGATCCGTGACTCGGTCCCCCGCCGACCCTTAGACTGGAGCCGTGGCGTTTCCCCTCATCTTTTGCGCTCGTGGTCCTGCGGCGTTTGAGGCCGCGCGATGAACGCCGCATCCAGCGTGGACGTGCTGCGGGAAACGCTTGCGGCGGAGGGCGTCGAGTCCGGTCAGGGGATCGACGAAACGCTCGGCGCAGACGGTCCTCGCACCGTCGTCAACCTGGGCCGCTCGCTTCCCGCAGCACGGATTGGCGAGGGCGGCGACTACGAGCCGCGTGAAGAGCTTGGGCGCGGCGCCATGGGAAGCGTCGCAGTGGCCCGGCAGCGTGCGCTCGACCGTGACGTAGCCATCAAGCGTCTGCATGATCCAAGTCCGCACAGCGTCGCGGCGCTCCTCGAAGAGGCGGTGGTGGCGGGTCAGCTTGAGCATCCGAACATCGTGCCGATTCATGCCGTTGTGTCCGACGAGCGCGGGCCCGCGGTCGTCATGAAGCGCATCTCCGGCGTTCCCTGGAGCAAGCTGCTCGCCGAAGGCGAAGTACCCCTTACGCGCCACCTGGAAGTGCTGATGCAGCTCTGCAGCGCCGTGGCCTTTGCGAACAGCAGGGGCGTGGTGCACCGCGATATCAAGCCGGCCAACGTCATGCTCGGCGATTTCGGCGAGGTCGTGCTTGTCGATTGGGGTCTTGCTCGCCGCATGAACGACGGCACCTTCAAGGACACCCGTATCTCCGGCACGCCCGGCTACATGGCGCCGGAGATGGTCGAAAAGCGCGCCGACGTGCGAAGCGATGTGTTTCTCCTCGGAGCGACGCTGCACGAGATCCTCACGGGCGAAATGCGTCATGCGGGCGCCACGATCCCGCAGGTGCTTCATTCTGCCGGTCGGATGAAGCCGTACCGGTATGGGCCGTCCGTGCCGCGCGAACTCGCTGCGATCGCGTGCCGCGCCTGCGCTTCGTCACCAGACGAACGGTTTTCGGATGCGTTGGGCTTGCGCCAAGCGCTTGTCGAGTACCTTGACCACCGTGCGGCGACCCAACTGGCGGACGTGGCCCGAACACGCCTCGAAAGGCTTCGGCAGCGCATTGCGAGCGGCGTTCAGTACAGCGAGGCGCAGCGCCTTTACGGCGACGCCCGACTGCTCTTCGAGCAGTCGATCACCGCCTGGCCCGAAGGTAAAGCGGCGCGTCGCGGGCGCCAGCAGTGTTTACTGGCGATGGCGGAGTACGAAGTGTCGTTGGGTCACGCCGTGAGCGCGTCGGCGATCGTCGAAGCGATGGACGCACCGCCCGATGCGCTCGTGGCCGCCGTCGGTGCGCTTCAGGTGGAGCGCGAAAAGGAGATCGCGCGCATGGCCCAGTTGGAGCGCGACCGCGATCCCCGGGACGGCGCCGCCGAACGGGGCCGGGCAGCATGGACCTTGGGCCTGGGCACGCTTGCCCTGGTCGCCGTCTTCGTCACGCTGCGCATCGTGGCGCCGAGCTACGCGCCCGGGGCCCTTCGGCTCCTGATCGTTTCCGTGGCCGTCGGTTTTGTCGGTCTGCTCGTAGTGCTTCGCTGGCGTAGGCGCTCGGAGCTCAACCTGATCAACCGGCGCATTGCGCAGATCATTGTCGCCACCCTTGCCCTGAGCGTTACCGGTCGGGCACTGGGCTTCGCGAGCGGCGCGTCCGTAGCGGCGATCCTTCAGCAGGACGCCCTGATCTTGCTTGGCGGCGGGGGCGGGCGCGGGCCCCAGCCCCCGGCGGGGCGCCCCCGGGCGGCGGCCCCCCGGGGGCGCGCGGGGGGCGGGGGGCCCCGGCCC
>JBCCRV010000733.1:0-3714 GCA_039201085.1 Myxococcota bacterium
GTTCGCATGGTGTCGATCAATGGACAGCCCGCACTCGTGGCGCGCGTGCAGACCTTCGGACGGCGCCGCGGCTACCTCGTTCGCGAGCAAGTGTTCTGCATCGAAACGGATGGCATCAAGATCTTCACCGTCTTCGGCGTGCTCAACCCCGATAAACTCTCACGCGTCGCCAGCCCACCGTTCGAATGACGGAACGGCAACCGCAAACTGCAAACCGCAAACTCTATCGAAACCGCTGTGTCGCATCCACCAAAGCCCGCTCGATGCCGGGTTCGCGCGCCGAGTGCCCCGCATCGGGCACCATGATCAGCTCGGCTTCGGGCCAGGCTTTGTGTAAATCCCACGCGCTCTTCGGTGCACAGATCACGTCGTAGCGCCCCTGCACGATCACCGCAGGGATCGTGCGAATGCGATCGACGTCGCGCAGAAGCTGGCCCTCCTCGAGGAAGCCTTCGTTGATGAAGTAGTGGCATTCGATGCGCGCAAAGGCCTCGGCGAAGTGCGCATCCGCGGTGTGCGCCACGAGGTTCGGATCGGGCAGAAGGCGGCTCGTCGATCCTTCCCAAATGCTCCATGCCTTCGCCGCCTGAAGGCGCACGGCTTCGTCGTCGGATGTAAGTCGCTTGTGATAGGCGCGAATCAAGGCATGACGCTCGGCTTCGGGGATCGGCGCGAGAAACCCCTCCCAGGCGTCGGGAAACATGCGACTCGTGCCTTCCTGGTAGTACCAGTGCAGTTCTTCGCGCCGAACAAGAAAGATGCCGCGAAGCACAAGCTCGCTCACGCGGGTCGGGTGGGCCTGGGCATAGGCGAGCGAGAGCGTGCTGCCCCAGCTGCCGCCAAACACCTGCCAGCGTTCGATCGCAACGTGCTCGCGAAGCCGCTCCATGTCGGCGATCAAATGGGGCGTGGTGTTCGCGTCGAGATTCGCGTGCGGCGTACTCTTGCCGCAGCCGCGCTGATCGAAGAGCACGATGCGGTAGTGCGCCGGATCCCAATAGCGACGCTGGTCCGGTGACGTGCCTCCGCCCGGACCGCCATGCACAAAGAGCGCGGGCTTACCCCTCGGGTTGCCACTCACCTCGTAGTACACGCGGTGGCCGTCGCCGACGTCGAGAAAGCCACTGTCAAACGGCGTGATCGTAGGAAAAAGCGCGCTCATCCGCTCACCCTACCCCGGAATCGCCGCCGCTACGGGAACGTAATAGTACCGTCACGGCCCCGCTGACGCCTCGACGAAGCGCGATGCGCTCCGTACCGTCGGGTTTGTGAGCCTCGCCCTTGCTAGTGCCACCCAGCCTCTCTTGCTCGAGCTGCACGAAACGCTGCGCGAGCTCGACCCTGCGCGCTGGCGCGCCGAAAAAGCCGACGCGATTCGCCAGCGCCTGAACTCGCTGCGCCGACGCTTCGAAGCGGCGCGCAACGGCGCATCGGGAGCCGACCCACACACCCTTGAACGGGTCGTCTCGCTCGAAGCGCGCCTGGAGGAACCCGCCCCCGCCAGCGCGCAAGTCGAACCCTGGGTCGCCTTTCGCGCGCGCATCGCTCCGGCCTATGAAGCGCTCGTTAGCGCTCTGCAGCAGCATCGCGTGCGCGTACCAAGCCTTCGCCCCACCAACTACACGCGCAGCGTGCTGCACATGCTCAACGGCGCGGGCCTGCTCGTGCTGCTTGCCCTCGTGCCCTCGAACTATTTGATCTACCCCGCCACATGCGCCGCGCTGCTCGTGTGGATGGTGGAAGGCACCCGGCGCATCAGCGACACGTGGAATGCACGCGTGATGCGCCTCTTCGGCCCCGTCGCCCATGCGTACGAATACGGCGCGATCAACTCGGGCACGTGGTACGTCACGGCGCTTTTTGTGCTGGCGCTGCTGCAAGACCCGGGGGCCAGCGCCGCCGGCATCGCGGTGCTTGCCTTCGCCGACCCAGCTGCAGGCCTTATCGGCCGGCGCTTCGGGCGCACCAAGCTCATCGGCGGTCGTTCGCTCGAAGGCAGCGCCGCCTTCGTGGTCGTCGGCTTCATCGCCGCCTTCGGCGCCCTCGCCTGGCTCATGCCAGCGAGCCTTGGAACCATGGCCCTCCTCGCGCTGGTCGCCGCCGTCGCCGGTGCCGCCGCCGAACTTCTGAGCGGCCCGATCGACGACAACCTATCGATTCCTGTCGTCGCAGCCTTCGCCGTGATGGCGCTGGCCGCCGCTTCCTAGGCCCCGCCGCATCAAATCTTGGACGCTTATGTCCATAAGGGGACTGCAGGATCGGACGCGGAATGATTCTCAACGCGGTTCGCCGGGTGTCGATCGCGAATCAAACTCCTGGGTCCGCCCGACCGATTCGAAGCGAGTTAGTTTACGCACATTGGCTGCGACACCTTGTCGGGGCCACGCGACCAACGCGTGCAAAGGTGTGCCGCACACAAAAAGGCGCCGTCGGACGCGAATTCGTCACGCGTGGCCCGCCGGGGCGCGTTCGACCGGCGTTCATCCAGCATTTCCCGCGACGCATGCGGCCCCGCACGCAACACGTCGGTAACGCCGGACAACCTGGCATACCGCTTGCGGAGTGACCCCTCGTGCGCTTCCTGCTGCCGCTCTTGCTCGCTGCGTGTTCACCGAGCCTGACGACCATGCAAACGGCGCGCACCGTCCCCGCCGGCCACGTTCAGATCGCCGCCTCGGTCCAGGGCACGCCCGGCGTAGGCATGCCCGGCGATGTGTTTCGACTCGCCGAGGAAATCGACGCCCTCGACGACGCCAACCGGGCGCCCACGCCGGCCCAGCTCGACGACTTCGTCACGCGAGCTGCGGCCGCTTTGGCTGCGCCCCCCTCCGTCGACGCCAGCCTGTCGTTGGCGTACGGCGTCACGCGCCGCTTCGAGCTCGACGCGCGCATCGGCCCGGCCGGCGCCGCCGCCGGCTTTCGTGTTCAGCTCCTTCGCCGCGCCCCCGGCATCTACCTGGCTCTCGGCGCCATGGCCGGCGCCCAGTACGCATCCCCCGACATCTCGCGCTTTACGAGCGAGGTCGCCATCCAGCGCAGCCGCCGCTTCGACCTTAGCGTGCCGCTCTCCTTCGGCTACAGCGGCCGCTACGTGCACGTGTGGGGCGGCCCGAAATACGTCTTCACCCGCCTCAGCGCCGACCTCGACCTCTGCATCGACTCACGCCGTGGCGAATGCCAAGACCAAGTCGGTGTAAGCGCCTCTGGACGCGCCTCCACGATCGCAGGGCAGCTCGGCCTGGCCGTCGGCAAAGGACGCGTATGGATCGGCGTGGAGCTCACGGTCGCCCGCGCCTTCGTCCGCGGGAGCGCCGACTACGATCGCCGCGGCCGAGAGCGCACGACCGACGTCAACCAAAGCGGCCGCGTCTTCTCTCCGGCCATCGGACTGCTGAGCTGGTTCTAACCGCTCGCTCCCGCTCGTATAGCGGGTAGCAGAACGCGGGACGCTCTAAGCTAAAAGCAGAACGTGGGACGCTCGCCGCACGACGCTCGAAGCTTGGAGCAACGCAGGACGCTCGGAGCGGGACGCTCGAAGCTGAAGCAAGAACGCGGGACGCTCGCCGCACGACGCTCGAAGCTGAGAGCGGAAGACGGAGACGGAGACGGAGACGGAGACGGAGACGGAGACGGAGACGGAGACGGAGACGGAGACGGAGACGGAGACGGAGACGGAGACGGAGACGGAGACGGAGACGGAGACGGAGACGGAGA
>JBCCRV010000734.1:0-3698 GCA_039201085.1 Myxococcota bacterium
CGCCTTCTCATGCCGTCGAACGAGTAAAGAAAATGGGTGGGGGAGCGCCCTATCGATCTCGTGTGTTCCACACGACGATAGGACGCGGGGCGCAGCCCACGTGACCCAAGCCTAAGGAAACGTAGACGCGCAACGTCTGGTCCATACGCGCGGGCAGCATCGAGTAAGTGAACCCGTTCGTCTGGGTGCCGGCGAACCTGGTCAGGAGTGACTAAAGCTGACGCGGCTGAGTGCCGGTGGGGGCCGGCGTGGGAGAGGGGCTTCACCCGCTCGCCGCGGTTGAAGCTGCTGTGGACGCGGCGTGCGCTCGCGGTCCACGTCGCCGCCACGGCGATGTGCCGAAGGTGGAATGACCGTGCCCTAGCGACCGCTGCAGCTGAAAAGAAGTGATGAACCCGAAAGGGCAGGGGCAACGCCTTGGGCGTGGCACGGACAACGACCTGCGGTCAGGCACGGGAGCGGCTACGGAGGCGCGCTTCGGTAGCCGCTAGCCGTGTTCGGAAAGCCACGCCTTGGCGGCGCCTTCTTGCCAGCCGTGCTTCTGGTCGCGCACGAATTCCATGGCGGACTTCAGTTCGTTCCAGGGCGGAAGGATTTTCAAGACGGGCCACTTGATGTAGGTGCTCTTGTGGCGGAGGAGCCGGTCGAAGAGCGCCACCGTAGACGCATGTTTTGGCATGGCCGCGAGCGCCTGGACCGCTTCGCGAAGGAGGTGGCGCGGGTCGTCGAACAGCTTGTGATCGGTCGTCGCGGCGAGGTGCTCCACGGCTTGTTCCAGGGGCGCGCGCAGGTTTTCCCTATGGCCGGCGATTCGCGCGATGTGGCAACGACCCACGGCGTGTGGGTCACGCAGAAGCTCCGCCAACGAAGCCTCGTCGAGGCCCTCAACCTCAAAGAGCGAGATGCGCCGTGGAAGCTGAAGGTCGCCGAGCTGCGCCAAGCGCAGGTCGAGCTCGCGCGAAAGACCGGTCGCGTTCTGGAGTGCATCGCGCGTGGCCTCAAGCCCGAAGAGCTCGCACGCGAGGGCGCCCACCTCGTACCGCTCGATGCTGTACTTCGCATCGTATGCCCGCGTGGTAAACACCGCGTCAAGCGCGGTCGCAATACCTTCTGGGTCCTTTGCGACCAGCGCCTGCGCAAGCTTGGCCTCTGGCTTTGAACTCATCGGCTTGGCCGAACGCGCCGGCGCATACTCGGGCATGGCCTTTGCGATGGCGATGAGCGCCAGCGCGTTTTCGGCGCCGTCGTTGATCTGGGAAACGAACTCAACGGCGCGGGCGGCCATCGTTTCGGTGAACTTCTCGGGCGCCAACGCCGCGATTGCCAGCGCGCTTCCCACGCGCGCGTTTCGCATCCGAAGGGACGCGCTTTCCGCAAAGGGCGCGAGCTCTCTACACGCGGCCGCGCTGCCGATGCTGCGCATCGTATCGGCCATGTGGCCAACGAAGTCGTCGAAGTGCATGGACGTTTCGAATCCACCTTCGCTTGGGATCTGCGCGAGCAGGCGCCGCAGGGGCTCGATGAAGCGCTCGTCGGCCAAGCGACCCGCTAGCTTCACGAGCGAGTGTTCGAACCAGCTCGGCTTTTCCAGCGAGAGCGAGGCGATCGAGTCCGCCAGCGCGTCGCGACCAATGGTGGAAAGCAGGTCGGGACCGTCCATGAGTATCCGCAGGACTTGGTTGCCGCTCAGGACGGGTCCGGCTTCGTCGCCGCCACCGCGAGCGAGCAGCGAACCCAGCAGCGCTAGCTGGAGGGCGGTGTCGCTGTGACGCGCGAGGTGCTGGCACGCATCGTCCGCTTCGTGGCTGTAGCTGCTGTTGCCCCGGCGGTGCTTACCCTCCGTGAGAAATGTGAAAGCGCGCATCGCCTCCGAGCGCACCGGCTTTTGCAGCAGGGCATGCACCAAGGTCCACGCGAGCCCCGGCTCCATGAAGCGGGCCTGAATGCACTCGAGTTCCGCCGCTCCTGAAAGCGGCGCAAGCTGCGCCTTCAGCGCTTGCCGTTCCGCGTCGAGGGCGGCGGCCTTTGCCTTCGCTTCGGCCTCTCGCTCAGCAGCGCGTCTCGGGTCGAGGTCGAGGGCCCGAAAGCGAGCCAGGAGGGCTGGCCAGTCGCGGATTCGCCCCAGTTCTTTTCGACCGGCTTGAAGCTCGTCGATCAATCGCGCGGCGTCCCGAACGATCCGGGCCGGATGCGCGTGGGCCACCTCCATGCATCGCGCGAGCTCCGGTTCGTCGAAGAGGTACGCGCGCCACATCGCGTAGAGGGCCGTCGGTGCCGAGCCCTTGGCGATCTCCAGCCGGCCCGCGAACTGCTCGGGGGTGAGGAGCGTGTTGAGCTTCGGCAGAAATTGTTCGGGGAGATCGTCGACGCCCAGCACGCCGTCCTGGCGGAAGAGATAGAACATCCAGAACGAACGCCAGAACGCGAAGATCGGAAAGGCTTGCTCAGGCTCGAAGCCGACGAAGTCTTCGTCACGTTCGTCCATGCCGAAATGCCAGCTGGGCGCGACCCTTTTGCGAAGGGCTTCGTAGCCCTTGCTCGCCACGGCCGGCGAAATGAGTTCATCGTCGGCGGCGCGGCAGAGGGCAGCCAGGTACGCCAGCGATTCCAGATCAACGCTGAAGACGTAGTCGAAGCGGTGGGTTTCGTGGTCGAAGAAGAAGACCGCGTGTGTTTCACCTTCGACGGGCGAAAGGCAGAGGTGGTACGTGTCTCCGTTCCCGAGGGAGCCGATGCCAACCACGCCGGAAAAGACCTCGGGTAGGGCGGTGCCCAGGTAGTTCAGCTGGTCGTTCAAGATGCACTTCTCAAAGAGGTTTTCGTCTTCGGGCGGAAGGGCCATCAGGGCGGCGTCGAGTCGAAACTCACAGAACGTCGACCACGGGTTTGCGCCCTGCACGGCTCGCTCAAAGCGTGCAAGCTGTTCCGGGGCTTCCGCGTTGAACACGTCTTTGAGGGTTCGGCTGTCCCCGCTCCAAAGGCCGCGCCATTTTCGAATGGCGTCCACCTTCCACCGGTCGGCGCCTTGAAACTCGTCGCTGTTCGCGTCGCCTTCGTCCGCCTGCGTCGTTGCGACCTGCTCGGGCAGGGGCGGAGGGTCGACGGGCAGGCCCTCGTTCACGGCGCAGATAAAACGCCGCAGCCGGCTGGCACCGTCGCCCTCATCCAGGAAGCCCTGTGGTCCAGCGTCAAAAATTGTGTCGAGCGTCTCCATCTTCACACCGCCTTCCGTTCTTCAGTCAATGCATGGCTTGTGCCAGGGCGATGCCGCCTCAGGGCGCGATTCCGCGCAAGGGCGCGCCGCCATTTTGCGCAATCGAGCAACGATTGCCTGCGCGGCGATGCACACGGCGCATCAGCGCCGACTAGGGCCTGTCTAGAGCCAACACCATTCGGTTAAGGGTCATTGGAGCGGGAACCGGACGCCGAACGCCGAACGCCCAACGCACGCAGCGGAGCGCAGGAAGCACAACGCTCGGCGCCCGATGCACGGAGCCGAACGCAGGACGCACAACGCACGCAGCCGAACGCGGGACGCAGAACGCGCGCCGACGGCCGCTCGCCGCAGACCGTACGGTGCGCAGAAACGCCAGAACCGGGGCGAAAAAGACATGCCCCGGGCATCCCAGAACATCTGCTCGGACACGCCCGGTTTGAGGGGGCAGATGGAGTGAGCGCGAGTGCTACGGTCGACCGCC
>JBCCRV010000735.1:0-3689 GCA_039201085.1 Myxococcota bacterium
GGCACTGCTGACGGACGCGGGCGCGCACGGCGGGGCACCGTCCGAAGCGCAAGCCGCGAGCGCAACGAGCGCGGCCGCGATCAGCCCGCGAGCCGTCGCGTGCGCTTTACAGGCGGAAGTACGCGTCGCTCGCAACGATGTACTCGGTGGTGGAGCCGCCGCGCGAATCGCGCATCACAATATAGACCCATCCGTCCGACCGAAAGTGCGGGAACAGCGCATACTGACCCGGCTCGGCAAAGGTGAGGCGATGCTCTTCGCCCGTAGGCAAGTGAAGCATATACGTGTTTGCAGCGCCCTGAGTTCGGTACGCCGCAAAGTCCGGGTCGTCCGCTCCGGTGAAGCCAAGCTCTACGGCGTCATCGTCGAGAACATAGCGGTGATAGACCATCCATTCCTCGTCGTAACTGAAGAAGGGCTTGCTTCCGCGAACGCAATAGGTCGCCACCGTTGGCGACTCAATGCGGTACGTTTCCCCGCGCGGCGACGCGATGATCTCGCGAACTGCAAAACCACTTTGGCCGCCTTCCGGTCCACGCGTTCGCGATACGGCAAGTCGACTCGAGGGCGAGATCACCGTGTCGCCCTCAAAGGGCATCTGTACGTCGATGGCTGCGCGCGCCTCGTAGCGACGGCCGTCATAAACGATCGGCACGAAGGTCGCTTCCGAGTTGTTGTCGAAGTCGACGGGAAGCGCGCGTCCGGCGCCAAAGCCGCCGTCATCCGATACGAACTGGCCAAAGACGGTCCAATAGTCGCCGCCACGCACCGCCGCCATGTGCTGGTACAGACCGACCGAGTCGAGGTCGCTGCAGCCAAGCTCACGGAAGGTCACCTGGCTCGGCTCCGCGTCTAAAATGCTCTGCGGGCAAAAGCCGGCGCTCTGCATGACAAAGCCGGAGTTGTCCGGGAAGAAGCCCGGATCGTACTGCCCCGCGGACGGAATCAGCTCGCCGCGCTCGAGGTCAATGAACGTGGCGTTCGAACGCTCGCCGCCACCATGGCCCACGTAGCGTCCATCGGCCGAGCTCCGCGTCCAAAAGCTTGAACGGTAGCCATACTCAAAGAGTACGCGCATCTCACCGGCAACGCCTTCTTCCCAGCGCGCGCCGTCGTCGAGCGTGGTCACGGAGGGAAACGCCGCCAGACACTCCGAGGCATCTTCGGCGCCCGCGCAACCGAACATCGTGACGTCATCTTCGATGTTGAGGGCGGTCCAACCTTCCGTCGCCATTGCATCGACATGCTCGATCATGCCGCGCCGGACCTCGTCCGTGCAGGCGACGCCACCCGACTCGTCGATGCGCGCGCGAATGCCCGGCGCGCCGCGCTCAGCCCAGGTAAGCAACACGTCGACGTCGTCCTGCGTGAGCAAGAACCCCGGCGGCTTTGGCATCTGCGCCACTTCCCGAAATGTGCCCTGCTCCGTATTGTCGACGCCAAACTGCACATCAAACACGCGCGTGAACCATTCGAGGTGGAGCGCCGTCGAAAGCAGGCCCGAACCCTCGACGTCGAGTTCGTCGCCGCCAAAGCAGTCGAGGATCGCAGTGGCGTCTTCGTCCACGTTCGGATCACGTCCCTCGATGCAGCGCATTCGGTCGACGGTGTCGTCGGCCCAGCCACGAACGCGCTCGCGGGTGAGTCCGTGGCACTGGCTGCATTGGGGAGCACGCGCTTCGAGGCCGAGGCGCTCCAGAGCCGCGTCCGCAAGCTCGTCGTCCGAGAGGTCCACGAGGCTCGTGTAGAGCGTCACGGGCGTGCGAACGACGCCCTCATCGACCGCTTCGTCGATCGCGATGTCGACGCCTTCATCGGGCGTGCCTTCGTCGGCCTGGTCGACGCCCGCGTCCACCGCAGCTTCCACGAGGGCGTCCATCGCTGCATCCAGCCCCGCTTCCACGCCCCGGTCCACGACGGTCCGATCGTTGTCGCCGCAGGCAGCCAGTGCGAAGAGGAAAACGGTAGAATGAACAAGGCTACGACGCACCATCCGCGCAACATGGCACATTCTAGGCTTGGTGGGGTAGACTGAGGGCCGAATGCAGCTCGACTTCAAAACCCGAGAGGTCACGGTAAAGCTCGTCTACTACGGTCCCGCGCTTAGCGGTAAGACCACCAACCTCCAGGCGATTCACCGCCTCGTGAGTGACGATGCGGCAGGACGCCTCATGACCCTGGAAACAAGGGACGATCGAACGCTCTTCTTCGATCTCCTACCCCTCACGTTCGAAGGCGGCGGCGGCATTCAAGTGCGCTTCAAGCTTTTCACCGTGCCAGGACAGGTGATCCATGATGCCACACGGCGCCTGGTGCTTCAGGGGGCGGACGGAACCGCCTTCATCGCGGACTCACAGATCAACGAAACGAAGGCCAACCAGAAGGCTTTTCAGAACATGCAAAAGAATCTGAAGGAGAACGGGATCGACCCGAAGACCCATCCGATTGTGTTGCAGTTTAACAAACGGGATCTTCCAGGCATTCGAACGGACGAGGAGATCGATGCGATGGCCGCGCGCGGTCGCGAGCCCGTCTACAAGGCGATTGCGCTGCGCGGCGTGGGCGTGATGGAAACGTTCATCGGCCTCGCCGAGCTCACCTGGCGACACCTCGAGAAGACCCATTCACTTCACGAGAAGTTCGGCCTCGACCCAGAAGTTTTTCTCACCGGCATTCGACAACGACTCGGCTCCGGGAGGGCCGCATGAGCGCGCGTGACGAGCGCTCGTCCGCCGCACCGAAGCTTCAGGAAGCCGTGCAGCGAAGCGGTTCGCCGAGCGGCGTTGCGCCGGCGCCTGAACCGCGTTCGCAAGAGCCGCGTTCGCCGGAGCATAGCGGCAGCGTCGACATCGCAATGGGCGACATCTCGCGCCTCGAAGAAGTCGTGGAGCGCGACGCGCTGCGCGACGTCTGCCGCTCCTTTTACGATCTCTTCGGACTTTCGATCCGCATCTACTCTTCAAGCGGTGCGCTCCTCGCAGACGTTCACGAAATGCCCGAGGTGTACCGCTACGTCGATGGCTTCGCCGGCGGTCGCCGAGCCGTCGCCCACACCGTGGAGGCGGTGAAGCGCCTGAAGCCGAAGAAGAGTATCGAACGCTTCAGCTGCTTTTCCGGCGCTGTGTACGATGTGCTCCCGCTCAACTACCAGGGACGTACGGTGGGCCGGATCGTGCTCGGCCCCTACCTCCCCGCCGAGCTCAAGGAGGTTCCGAAGACGCTCACGCGCGTCGATCCGGACGTCAACAAGGAGCGCGTTCGCGACGCCCTCGCCAAGATGAGCCGCGTTCGCTTGGAAACGATCGACCGCATCGCCGATCACCTTCGCCGCATCGTCGACCTCCTTCTCTTTTCAAGCCACCGCGCCCACCTCACGAGCGAAATGCACATCGCGAGCGTGCGCGCCAGCTACCGCGAGCTTTCGGAAAAGACGGCCAACCTGCAGAACGCGTACGAAAGGCTGAAGGAACTCGACCAGCTGAAGTCGAACTTCCTAGCGACCGTCAGCCACGAGCTGCGTACACCGCTGACGTCGATCATCGGCTACAGCGAGATGCTAGAAAGCGGCCTCGCCGGTGAGCTGGTCGGTGAACAAGCCGAGTTCGTTCAAACGATTCGTCAAAAGGGTGAGCATCTCCTCGCATTGATCACGAGCCTGCTCGATCTCTCAAAGCTTGAGCAAGGCGCCC
>JBCCRV010000736.1:0-3685 GCA_039201085.1 Myxococcota bacterium
AGCGGGGCTGCTGTTCCTTGATGAGCTGGTTCTCGAGCAGCGCAGCTTCCTTCTCGGACTCGGTGACGAAGGTCTCCAGGTCCGTCATCTCGTAGGCGAGTCTTCGCACGAACGCGCGAACGTCCGAGCTTCCTTCCTGAAAATAGCTGCGGACGCGGCTGCGCAGGCTGCTTGCCTTGCCGATATAGAGCACGTCCAGGGCGCCGCCGGGGCGGGGCGTCAGGCCCTTGCCTTTGAAGACGTAGACGCCAGGCCGGTCGGGGAGCGTCTTGAGCTTTTGTTGAACCTGGGCCGGCAGTTCCACGGCGGGAGTGTGGAGCCTCGATCCCATGGTGTCATCAGCTTTGCGGTTTGCCGTGCGAAAGTGTGCGTTTTTGAGCGGGCGTGCTCATGTTCGAACGTTTTCGCACAGGATCGCACAGGTGGCGGGAAAACTGTCAAAGCCTTGACGCTCGGCGTTTATCGCCAATTTTCTCGACCTTTATGCCTTGGCACGCCTGTCGCAATGCAGAAGCCCGAAGACGAGGAGAACCGATGGCAAAGGCAGCAGCAAGCAAGGAAGTTTCGGTGTTGGGGGCGGACCAAGGTCCCGCCACGGGGGTTCAGCGGGCCATTCCGCGCAAGGACGCGGGGCGCCACAATACGCCCGACCCCCGGCCTGCGACGAAGGCGAAGAAGGCGAAGGTCAAGCGCGACAAACGCATGCGTTGGAACGACGCAGACGCCCGCGAAGCCCTTGAGAAGTACGAGGGCACGGTTCGCATGATGGCCCGCCGCCTTCGCCCCGTGGCGACGCTTGGTCAGGCCCTCGACGAGGAAGATCTTCGCGCGGAAGGCCGCGTAGCCGTTCTCGAAGCCCTCCACACCTACAAGGGCTTCGGTATCGCCGAGTCGACCTGGGTTCGCACGCGCATTCGGCAGCGCCTCATCGACGCGATTCGCAAGCTCGACCTACGCACGCGCGATGAGATGCGGCTCGCCGTGAAGCACGCGGCGGGTGAGACGGAGGGCGTAGAAGCGCAGCGTGGCAAGGCGATTGCAGCCCGGCGCCTCGTCAGCATGGACGCATCGACCGGCGACTACGAGCCGATGGTCAACCGCCTCCCCTCGAGCGCCTTTCGCGACGCCCATTCGAAGGCCGAGGATCACCACCGCTTTGAGCGTCTGCGTACGGCTCTGACGAATCTCCCAGAGCGCCAGCGCCAGGCCATTGAAATGGGCCTCTTCGAGGGCATGGCCCTTCGCGAGATCGGTGACCGCATGGGCATCAGCGAATCGCGCGTTTGCCAGCTTCAAAAGCGCGCCGTCCAGCATCTCCGCGACGCGCTCAAAGAAGCCGCCTAGAAAATCGTCGGGTCGGCAAAGGAGGGACGCTAGGGAGTGAGCCCTACGGGTCCACTCCTAGGCGTCCTTCGCCGACCCGACGATTTTCTGTATTGAGGAATCGAAGTGGAGCCGTGATTTTCAGGCGTGTTCGCGGGCGCGCCGGATGGCAGCCGCCCACCTCTTTTGAGCCCGGTTTGCGAGGTGGATCCGGACCGCTGTCGCCAAAGCGCGATCGGTTATTTAGAGTCGTGCGCATCATGAACGTCGAACCCCGCCCCACCGACAGCGCCGTCGACTTTCCCTGCTCAAAGTGCGGTGCGCCGGAGCTCGCATGGGATGCGTCCCACCGAAAGCTCGTGTGCCCGTACTGCGGCCATCGCATGGACGTGCCAGCGGGTGTGGAGGCAGGCCGCACGGCCCACTACGAGCGGCCGCTGCACGAGGGTCTTGCGCGCATCGCTCAGGGCGGCGGCGGCCTTGGCGTTCAACGCCGGGTTTCACGCTGTCAGAACTGCGGGGCCACCGTGAGTTTCGCCGAAGCACAGATCGCGTCGCGCTGCGATTTCTGCGGTTCCGATCAGGTGCTCGAAGCGGCGAGCTCGGATCGGCAGATCACGCCGCAGGCGCTCGTGCCCTTCTTTGTCGAACAGGCGGAGGCCCAGGCGAAGTTTCGCGGGTGGCTGCACGGGCTGTGGTTTCGGCCGAACGCGTTGAAGAAGCAGGCGGAAGTCGGCGCCATCGCGGGCGTCTACGTTCCCTATTGGACCTTTGACGCGAACGTGGCGAGCCGCTGGACGGCCCAGGCGGGCTACTACTACTACGTCACCGTTCGCTACACGGCGTACGAGAACGGCAAGTCCGTGCAGCGCACGCGGCAGGAGCGTCGCACTCGCTGGGAGCCGGCGAGCGGTTCGCGTCGTGATCGCTACGACGATGTGCTCGTGGTGGCTTCGCGCGGTCTTCCGGAGAAGCTCGCCGATCGCATGACCACCTTCGATACGCGCGCACTCGTTCCCTACGACCCGCGCTACCTCGCCGGTTGGCGGGCCGAGGAATACGCCGTCGAGCTCGACGCGGCTTCGCAAAGCGGCCGTCAGCGAATCGTGGCCGAGCAGAAGCGCCGCTGCGCGCGCGACGTTCCCGGGGACACGCACCGTTCGCTCCAGGTGCAGAACACCATTGCGGACGAGACCTTCAAGCATGTGCTCTTGCCCCTGTGGATCGCGAGCTATCGCTTTAAGGACAAGCCCTACCGATTTCTCGTCAACGGCCAGACGGGCGAGGTGACCGGCGAAGCGCCCTGGTCGTGGATCAAGATCACCTTGCTCGTCTTGGTGCTGGCGGCGGCCGCCTTCGGGCTCTTTTACGCGAGCCAGGCCCGATAAATGACCGATCGCGATTTGGTGACAGCGGTCCGGATCTACCCTGGCGCACTAGGTCGTTCACTCAGCGCACGCGAATGGCGAGGGCCGCAGCCCCGGCGCCGGCCTTGCGGGCGGGGTCCGTCATCAGTGACGCGAGGACCGTCGCTTTCGGCGGGGGCGATTCCTGCAGCACCGTCGCCACGCTCGCCACGCTGATCGTGGAGAACGCTGACTCGCTTCCGGCGAGAAGGACGTCGCCCGTATCGAGCTCGACGTCGGACGCATGCAGCGGGCTCTGAAGCACGCCGCCCGATTGGTGACGGGGCGTGATCCGTTCCGGCCGGACGCCGCGGTGACGGTACACGCGGTTCGTGCCCGCCCCCGCGATGTACAAGCGACGGGGTAAGATCCAGAGGCCGCAGATATGCGCGTCGGGTGATTCGCGCTCGACAAGCGCGTTGCACGCGTCGACCAGGCGCCCGCGGGCGCTGACGATCGCCTTTTCGAGGGCGTCGCCGGGCGAGGCTCCGCTCGCTGTAGCGATCGACTCGCGAAAGCCCGCGACGACGGCATCAAGGGCGTACGCCCACGCGCGAGGGGGACCGATGGCCGTGGCAATGAAGCGAACGTCGCCCCGGAGAAGCGTGACGGCGGCGCACTGCCGCACCGGTCGCCCCCGAACTTCCGCCCGGCAAATGCTGGCGTGCGCGTCGTTCATCTCATGACTGGCTAAAGCGGTACTCGCTCGTGTGCACGACGATCACCGCCAAGGCGCCAAAGAGAAGGCCGGCGGCGAGCAGGGCCGCACCGGCCACGGGCGGGGCGATCGCAATCGCGTCTTCGGCGAACATGCCGTCGCGTTCGAAGCCGGCGATTTCCTGCGCCGAGTAGTTCAGGCTGATCGCGCGAAAGATGCTTGGAAGGAAGGAAAAGAGAAACTCGATCACGGCCAAGTAGAGGGCCGAGCTCACGCCGGCGGCTTCGGGCACGAGGGC
>JBCCRV010000737.1:0-3684 GCA_039201085.1 Myxococcota bacterium
CTGATTGCGACCCGGTTTGGTCGGGTTGAGCCATGCGCGCCCTTATTCGGCGCTCGTAGAGCGCCGGACCCACGCTTCGATGCGTTCGGCCATCACGTCGGGTCCGAGGCGCGGCCATCGGTTGTGGCCGACGGGGTGATCGGGCGACCACCGCTGCCACTGCACTTCGCTTCGCGTGCGTCCCACGAGGAACTGGGTCGACGCCTTCGGCGCGAGCGGATCGTCCGCCACCGTGACGACGAGCGTGGGGCCGGTCCAGGCGCGCAGGGCGGCGTCGCCGTCGAAGCGCGGGGTGCGAAAGCTGCCCGTTCGATAGGCGCGGTACCAATCGAAGACCCACTGCGCGCTCTCGCGCTCGCCGAAGCCGAAGGCGCGGCCGGGCCAATAGCCGAGGGCTCCCGTGATCGCGACCATGAGGTGCACCCGGCCGGCCAGGCCGAGGGTGGATGCACCGCGCCAGGCGCGCCGGTCCGGTCCGCCGGATGCGAGCAAGCAGACGCCGTCGGCGCCGTAGCGGCCGGCGTGCATGAGCGCGACGTGGCCACCGAGCGAGTGGCCGACCCAGTAGAAGGGCACGCCCGCAAAGCGCGCCTCGACGGCGTTTCGCAAGCCCGCCGCGTGGGCGTTTACGAGGGCGTCGTAGGACCAGCGGGTGCGCCGGTCCGCGCGCACGGGGCTTTCGCCGGAGCCGGGCCAGTCGGCGGCGGCGCCGGCGAATCCGCGCGCCGCAAGGGCCTGGAGGAACGCGTCGTAGTAGGCGCCCCGAATGCCCACCGCCGGCAGCACGGCGAAACACGCGCGGGCGTCCTTGGGCGCGCACCATCGGTAGGCCTGGTCGCCCCCGAGCGTTCGAAACCGGTCCGTCTGAATCTCATCGGCGGGTGGGGAAACGTCCATAAATGCGGTGCCCGTGGCTTTTCGATCAGGTCTGTAGGGGATTGGCGGCGACTTTGGTAGCCTGGGCGGGTGAGATTTGCCCTAGCTCTAGTCTTCTCAGCGCTCGCAGCCTCCGCCTCGGCGCAGTCCGTGGAGGAAGCGCGCCGCCACTACCTCGAAGCCGAGTTTGAAGAGGCGATCGAAGCGTTCGAAGGCGTACTCGCGCGGCCGAGCGTGGACCGGGCGGCGGCGGTTGAAAGCCATGCGCATCTCCTGGTGCTCCGGCTCCTGCTTGGCGATCCGGACGCGGCCCGCGGCCACGCGTCCTTCGCGCTGGCCCTCGATCCGGCCGCCAGCGTGCCCGCGGGTGCACCACCGGAGGCCGCCGAACTTCTTTCGGAGGTGCGTTCGCAGCGATCCGGTGCCGCGGCGCTTCTCATGGAAACGCTTGAGCCGCCGCAGGAAGGCGAGGCCGTCACGGTTGTCGCGTCGCTGGAGAATGCGCCGGACGGACTGCTCGCGCGCCTGCAGCTGCGCTGCGCCAGCGGGGAGGCGTCCGCCGATGAAGAAGGGGAGCCGCCGGACGTGGAGGTGTCCCTCGTCGTCGAAGACGACGTCTTCTGCCGTGCATCCGCGTCAACCGCGTCGGGCGGCGTGCTTCTTCGGGCCAACGACACCTTTTCACTCGGCGATGAAGACGGCGGCGCGGTGGGCGGCGACGACGACGACGACGGCGGCGTGAGTCCCTGGGTGTGGGTCGGCGTGGGCGCCGGCGTGCTCGCGGTGGCCGCCGTGGTGGTCACGCTCGTTCTCGTGGTGCCGAGTGATCAGGCCACCCTTGGCGCACCGATGATCACGAACGGCATGTAGGCGCGCTGCGTTCCCCGGGCTACCATCGGCGGGCGCGATCAGGCATTCTTACAGCAGCGGGGTCATGGGAGCGACGGCAGAAAAGCGCATCGGCGAATCGATCGGTCGATATCGACTGCTCGGTGAAGTCGCGCGCGGCGGCATGGCCACCGTTCACTTTGCGCAGCTGGCGGCCGCCCACGGCTTTGAGAAGTGGGTCGCCGTTAAGCTCATGCACGAGCACATCTCTCAGGATCAGACCTTCGTGTCGATGTTCCTGGACGAAGCGCGCATCGTTTCGCAGCTGAACCATCCGAACATCTGCCAGGTTCTCGACTTCGGCGACGATTCCGATCGGCTCTTTCTCGTGATGGAGTACATGCACGGCGAGACCCTTGCGTCGATCGTGCGCAACACCTGGAAGGCGGGCAAGCGCGTGCCGCTCTGGTTCGCGGCCCGAACGATCGCCGACGTCGCCCGCGGTCTGCACGCCGCCCATGAGCTCAAGGACCGGACCGGCAAGCCCGTCGGTCTCGTGCACCGGGACGTCTCGCCGCAGAACGTGATGGTGCTCTACGACGGCGTCAGCAAGCTGATGGACTTCGGCGTGGTGCGTGCCGAAGGACGACTCACGGAAACGCAGGCCGGCACGCTCAAGGGCAAGTTCGCCTACATGGCGCCGGAACAGCTTCGCGGCGCCGATAGCGACAAGCGCGCCGACATTTGGGCCCTTGGCGTCATGCTTTGGGAACTTGCCTGCGGGAAGCGTCTCTTTCGCGCCAAGGGCGAGGGCGAGACCGCCGTGATGGTCATTCAGGGCGATATTCCCGATCCGCGAAGCCGGATCGAGGGTTTTCCCGACGCGCTCGCCGACGTGATCATGGGTTGCCTCACGCGCAACCCGGAGCAGCGAACGGCCACGGCCCGCGACGTGGCCGTGGGGCTGGAGCGCTACCTTCTCGAAGCGGGCAAGCTCGCGTCGCCGGAAGATGTCGGCGCCTACCTCGAAGAGCGCTTTCCCGGCCGGAACGCCGCCCGGTACGCCGAGCTGCAGCGCCGCCAGGAGGAGGGCGTAGCCGCCGAGACGTACGGCGAGGATCCGTCGACGCAGAGCCGCGTCCGCAGCGCGAGCGGCCTGTCCGAGGCGGTGCCCACGGGCTTTTTGCCGCGCCGGGGTTTGCTCGTCGCCCTGCTGCTCCTCATCGCTGCGGCGGGCGGTTCCGCCGCGGTGTTTTTGGCGCGAGGACCTGCCGAAGAAGTCGGCGAAGAGGGCCCGCGCGTCGAGCAAGTGACCCCGCCCGCGGCTGCCCAGCCCGTGCTTACGCAGGAAGACCCGGCGCCGGATCCATCGGAAGCGACCGGCGATCGGGCCGCGGAGCCTGAAACCGCGGAGCCCGAAGCCGCAGAACCGCCCGAAGCCGCGGAGCCCGAAGACGGGGAACCGCCCGAAGCCGCGGAGCCCGACGAGGATCCGGAAGCGGAGCGCGAAGCAAGGTCTGAAACGCGGCGAAGCTCGATGCGCACTCGACGTCCGAGGATGCGCGCCGAGTCGCGCAATACGCCCGCGGCCATGACGGAGCCGGTGGCGATGATGGCCACGTCGTCCGAGCCGGGTACCCTCAACCTTCTCTCCGTTCCTGTTGCCACAGTGACCTGGCACGGTCGCCGATTGGGGCGGACGCCGATGATTGGCCGCGCCCTTCCTCCGGGCCGTCATACGCTCACGCTGACAGACGCAGAAGGCCAGAGCACGACCGTCACGGTGCAGATCCGCAGCGGCGAACGGACCGCGCGATCCGTCAGCCTGCGCTAATACCTAGACCTAGAGACCTGACCAGCATTGCCGCCCGGCGATTTTCGCCGACAGTGCGACGGATGGCGATGCCCGTCTGGCCGGCGTGGTGGAGTAGCCAAACTCGGACGATCCGTTGTTGCCCCAGCAATATACATTCCCCGAGC
>JBCCRV010000738.1:0-3679 GCA_039201085.1 Myxococcota bacterium
AGTCGCGCCAGCCATGGCGAAGGCAAGCACCCAGTCGAAGAGCGGAAGCGCGACCAAGCGGAAGGGCAAGAAGAAGCGCGGCCCGCGCAAAGTCATTGTGCTCCCGAACCAAGTCATCTTCGGCTCGGTGCGCATCGCGCACCGCCGTTACTTGCTGCGACCGACGCGGGAGATGAAGCAAGCCTTCACGTACTTCGTGGCGTACTGCGCGGAGAAGTGGAACGTCGCGGTGTACGCCCTCTGCGTGATGAGCAACCACTACCATCCGGTCATCAAAGACCGGGACGGGGTGCACCCGCACTTCTTCCGGGACCTGAATCGGATGACGGCGCAGTACATCAAAGCGACGTACAACACGCGTGGTCAGGTCTTCCGCCCGAAGCCGAACCGCGTGGTGTGCCTGCACCCCGAGGCCATCGTGGACAAAATCGCGTACACGCTCGCAAACCCGGTCTCCGCCGGCGCTGTCCGCTACCCCGAGGAGTGGCCGGGCCTACGAAGCCGCATCGACGACATGGGCCGCACGACGTGGACGGCGAAGCGCCCGGAAGCCTTCTTCGGCAAGCGCAGAACGCTCCCCGCAACCGCCTCCCTCACGCTCAGCTTCCCAGAGGAACTGGAAACCCACTATGGCAGCCGTGAGGCCGCGAAACACGCCCTCAAAGAGCGCCTCGACCACCACGTGAAGAACGCCCAAGCGCAAGTCCGCCAAAAGGGCTGGCGCTACCTCGGCGCGGAGCGTGCGGCGAAACAAGACCCCTTCAAGCAAGCCCGAAGCTGGGAAGTCTTCGACACCCTCGTCCCCGCGTTTGCGACACGAGGCCTCAGCCACGAAGAGCGCATCAGGGCGAAGCAAACCTACCGAGCCTGGCACGACGCCTACGACGAATGCCGTCGCCGCTTCTTGGAAGGCGAGGCAAACGTCGTCTGGCCCGCTGGCACGTGGGCGATGGTGCAGCACTTCGGCCAAAAGGCCGAAGCCCCCCCGAGCTAACCGCACCCAAAACGCGAACACGCGCCAGCTGCAAACGATGCAGCGGCGCACCGCTCCGTCCGCCCTTCTCCGTCGGAACCGTTTCCCCGCCCGAAGCACTCACTTTCGGGGGCTGGGTGGGCGGGAAACGCTTCCGAAAACTTTTTTGGAACGCGTTCGGATCGCGCTGCCCGTCGTGAAGACGAAATCAGAACGATGAAGAAAGCGGATCCTTCGCCGCGAAACACGTCTTCAAATCATCAACCCGGTATGGGTTTTGGTATGGGTTTTCGCCTCATGACCGGTGCCGCCTGCGCGTCTCGCTAGCGGCAGCGACGACGCGCGGTTTCCGCCAATCCATGCATGTCATCAAGGTTCTTCGGCCACGCCGCGCCAGCTAGCCATGCGGGTCCGCCTGGGAAGTTGGCGGGTCGTGGCGCGGTTCGGTGATTTGCGAGCACGTCCGCCGTATGGTCTGATCTCTCTGCCGTGAGGATCGCAATCGGTTGTTTGGTGCTGTTCACCTCGATCTCCGCCTCGGCGCAGTCGACTTCCCTGGACGTCGAGGTGCGGGCGGACCGCACCACGTGGGTTCGAGTGGGCTCCCAATCGGTGCAGGTGTTTGTGCCGATCACCCCAGGGTTTCAAGGCACATCGGCGACGCGTCCTGCTCAACGTCTCTCGTCCCACTTGAACCAGGTTCAGCACGTCGACGTGCACGCGCAGCGTGATGCGACCTACATGCATTTGACGGAAGTGTTGCGTGCACTCGATGCCGGCGGTGTGCAGTCCTGGAGCCTCGTCGTGCAACAACAGGTGGGTACGTTCACGTTTCTATCCGGAACCACCGCGCGCCGCGTTTCCGATCTCTACATGGGGCCGCCATCGGCGGAGCAAGTGTCGGTCACGCAGTTCATGTCGGAAGCGCGCACGGGAACTTGCGCCGCAGAGTTTCTCCTAGACTATTCCGAACGCTTGCACGTTCTCCTTCCCTTGTTTCGGCACGCGCACGACTGTGCGCTGGGGTTTTCCGTCCACACCGGTCCTTACTAGTCACCTGGCGAACCAGGGTGCATGCCTGGCGCAACGCGTTGCGGAACCGGAAGTAGCGCTATACGCGGCGCAGAGGACGAGGTTTCCCCGGGGGGCGCGCAACGAGGATGGCGTCTCCTTCTGCAACCGTCCCTCCGGCCACGACCACGGCCATCACGCCGGCGCGAAAGCTCTTCTCGGCCCCGTCGTCGACAACAAGCTGCTTGAGCAGCTTCGGAAAACGCGCCTCGATCTGTGCGCACGGGTTGCGCGCGCCCGTGAGCACGAGAAGCGCATCGCGGATGCGGAGCACGGTACCGGTGGACAGCGCATGCAAGTCCAAGCCACGGGTGGTGACGTTCTCCCCAAGCGCTCCCGGCGAGACCGCAAACCCGAGTTGCCGCCAAGCCTCCTGCATCTCGGCGGAAATCAAATGCACCTGTCGCAGGTTTGGCGCGGGGGGCACGGCGCTGAGACGGCTCCGGTGTTTGACCGTCGGTCGTTCCCGCACGGGATTCGGGATGTTAGTCTATTGCCATGAACCCTAGAGTCGCATCGCTACGAGCTTTGGTCCGATTCGTCAAAATCGCTGGGCTTCTCTGCTGCGCTTGCGGTGATGACTCTTCCGTCGGGTGTCCGACGGGAACTGAGCTCGTCGATGCAGCATGCATACCCTTCGCCGATGCTGCCGCTGATGTGGATCTACGTGATGATGCGAGTCTAACCGATTCGAATACTCCCCCGTTCGATGCGCCATCCGACGCAAGCGCTCCTCAACTCAGCCTCGCTTCGGACTCGGTGGTGATGGTGCAAGCAGGGCGTCGAGTGGAGTTCGAAATCGGACTGGAGCGTATGGGTGAGTTGGGAGAAGAAATCCGACTCAGCGCGACCGATCTACCCGTAGGCACATCGGTGGAACCGATGGTTGTATCGTCGAACGCAAACACGGCTGAGTTGACGCTGATCACGTCTCCCTCCGCGACACAGGGTGGTCCGACTGAGTTTAGAGTTGTAGCAAGTGCAAACGGGCTGGCCGAAGACGCATCGGTGGTGGTTCGGTTGGTCATTCGGGGCCCAAGTGGGACCCCGGACCTGAGCTTCGGGTCTAACGGCAGCACGACTTTGATTCCAAGGGATGATTCGGATGCGTTTCCGTCCCTTCGACTGCAGGCGGATGCAGAAAGCCGGATACTAGTATACGGAACGATTCAAGGGGACTTACCCGCAACAGGGTACGTTGCTCGCCTGAACGTAGACGGGACAGCGGACACATCTTTTGGCGACGGTGGAGCTCTTGATCAATGGGGTCTTCCGCGCGCGAGTATTACTGCGCTCGTCCAGTTCACAGAAGGCCTGCTTGTCGGTGTCGCGGGGGAGAATGACTATGTCCGAGCTCTGTCCACTGATGGCGAAGTGGTTCGTTCTTTTGGAATTGGAGGAGACTCGCCTACGTCCTCCGCGGTCCGCAGTATTGTTTCGTGGAACGACAGTTTCCTCGTACTCGATCGCTCGGACAGGGTACGTGAGCTAACGGCAGACGGCAGCATGTCAACGGGCGATGTCCCGGCCGCTGTTGAAAATCGAGGCGGCTCCGATCGGGTTGAACATGCTTAGGCGGCTTCGGCCTCCGGAGCAAACGATGGGGCGTGCGAATCGGATGGACGAAGCTCACGC
>JBCCRV010000739.1:0-3657 GCA_039201085.1 Myxococcota bacterium
CTCAGCGCAAGTCGAACGTACACCTACGAGGGTACGGAACCCAGCTCGGAAAACGTGTACGCGCACTACAACGTTGAGCGCCGCCGCTACGAACGGATTCAGCGCATCTACGACCGTCGCGCGACGAGCCGCGGTCTTCTTCCAACGTTGGTCAGCAACCCTTCCCCGCATACGAAGCTCGAATGCACGCTCGACGTGGGGCTGTCTGCCGAGCGACGTGGACGCCGTCGAGACCGCCAAGGTCTGGGCGTCGCCGTGCGTTCGTTGCGCGGCGTGCCGTGGCAAGCAGACATCGATGCGGAGATCGATCGCTACCTGGCCGAAGATACGCCGTCGCTCGGCCTGCGCTTTCATCTTCGTCGCGACGCGATGGCCGTATGGCAGCGGATCCTCGCAAATCCCGACCACCACCATCACTGCACGAGCGCCATGCGCGTGGAACCACCGGAACAGCTCGCCGGCCTCCTAAGCCGCCATCTTTCGTCGGCGCCGATCGCCTCGTGCATCATCGACGCGAGCTGGCACCCGTTTCGGCCACTCCTTCAGCGCATCGCTGAGGGCAGCACACCGCACGCGGAACGTGCGCGGGTGGCGCTGGAGCGTCCCGCGCCCACCCTCGAGCGCCTTCGCACGGCTCTGGGAGTGGCCGACGTCTCACCGGACGCGGCCGCTCTCATCTATCACGAGTGGGCCGCCGTCATGACTCGGCAGCAGTGGTTTGCCCCGACGGTCGAGTTGCTCGTGGAAACACTGCCCAACGTAACGCCAAGGGACGCCCCGGACTCCATCGAACGCACCCTCCGCGGCTGGCTCGAAAACCTCACTTGCCAGACCTTCGGGAGCGACCATGCGGCTTGGAGCGCCTTTTGGGACGGCCATAAGGAGCAGAGCTACGCCGAGTGGATGCTGGAGGCTGCAGCCAGCGACGATACGCTGGCGCAATCATGCGCCCTGGCGCGTTTGCGTATGCTCGAGCCCTCGGACGCCGTACGCGCCGCCGCAATGACCCATCTGACCCACGAACATGCACAGGTGCGCTTGCACGCGGCGGCGCTTCTGCATCGGGATGGTGAGCGTCGCGGCACGGCCATGCTGGTCAGCATGCTCGACTATCCTTGGGACATTCGGGACGCGGCTTTTGTGGCGCTCGCCCCGCGCTCGGCGGGCACGCTCGGGTTCAATGAGGAGAGTGAACTCGCTCGAAGTGTCGCCGCGAGCCACTGGCGGGCCTGGCTCGCCGAGGGCAGCCCGACGCCCTGAGCTTGACAGCGGGATGGCCACGCCCGCTCGCGCGCGAATCGCGTGACGGGGAGCGACTCGAATAGCGGCGGTCATGGGTTACGAGAAATAAAACGGGCTGAACGAGCCGCAGCCAAAACGCCCCTTTTACGGTATGGTCCCGGCCATGCGTTCGTTCGCCATCGCCCTCCTGATGGGCTTTGCCATGCTCGGCTCCGCCGCGGCTCAGGACGATTCGGAAGCCGGCGACGATGAACGGGCGCGAGAGCTCTTTCGTTTGGGCGACGAGTACTACTCGAGCGGGCGCTACGAAGATGCGCTGGCGGCCTTCGAGGAGTCCTACTCGCTGAGCGGTCGTCCCCTGCTCCTCTTCAATATGGCCAACGCGCAGGAGCGCATGGGCCGCTACGACGACGCGATTCAAAGCCTCGAGGCCTACCTGCCGGATGCGCGGGAGGACGAGCGCGCGCGGGTCGAGGCCCGTCTTGAGAGCCTTCGGACCCGCGCCGAACGGGTGCGCTCGCTGGCCGACGGCGAAGGTGAGGGCGGCGAAGAACCCGAGCCCGAGTCGGAACCGCTCCGCCCCTTGCCCATCGCGCTCGTCGCGGGCGGTGGCGCGCTGGTCGTCGGCGGCGTCGTCAGCGCCATCATTGCGGGCTCGGCCCGTTCGGACCTCGACGATGCCTGCGCCACCGTGGACGGCCGGCGACTTTGCGACGGTTCCGCCGCCTCGGCAGACGACCGAGATCGCCGCGCATCGATCGCAGCCGATCTCTTGCTCATCGCCGGCGCGGGCACCGCGGTAGCCGGAGTGCTCCTTTGGGTGCTCGGCGGCGATGACGACGAAGACGGAGACGACGTTTCGGTCGAAACCGTCGCCCTTCCAGGCGGCGCCTACATGGGGTACCGACGTGCGTTTTAGTGCTGGCTTCGCCTTGCTCCTTCTGCTCACGCAGTCCTGCACGCTGAGCCGCGATGGCGCAGCGACCTGCCGGGATTCGAGCGAATGCCGCGCCGCCTTCGGCAACCAAAGCGTGTGCGGAGACGACGGCTTTTGCACGCAGGCGGAAACCTCGCCCCGCTGCTCGATTCGCTTTCCCAGCGAACCGGCGGCGGACACGATCTTCTTCGGCACGATCATCGACGGCTCGCTCGCGACGCACGAAGCACGCGCCCGCAGCGTCGAGCTCGCCGTCCGCGACGCTTCCGAAGCCGGCGGCATCGATGGTCGCACCTTCGGCCTCTACGTGTGCACGAACGAGGTCAATGAAGCGCTCGATACGCTGACCCAAGACGAGGCCAGCGTGTCCGACGCCAACTTTCTCGCCAGCGTGGGCGCCGTGGCGCTCATCGGGCCGCCAAGCTCCGCTTCAACGGAGGCGGTCTTTCGCAACGCGACCAACTCGCTCCTGATCATCTCGCCTTCGGCCTCCAGCGTAGCGCTCACCGAGCTGGAAGGCGCGCCCTCCGACGAGGCGCCGGGACGGCTTTGGCGCACGACGCCGCGCGACGATTCGCAGGTGCAGCGCATCGCCGCGGACCTCGAGGGCCGAAGCGTCGGCTCCGTCGCCATCGTGCATGCGGACGACGCCTATGGCCTTGGCATCGCATCCCGAGTGGAAGCCGAACTCAGCGGCGTCACGCTCTTTTCCTACGACAGCGCCGCGCGCCTTTCCGAACTCATCGCCGAAGTGGGGCGGCGCGACGACGAAGAAGTGATGATCGTCTCGTCGGACACGGAGGAAGTGCTGAACTTTCTCTTGGGCGCAGCGGCGTCCGAGCGCTTCGACGCCAAGACCTTCTTCTTGACGGACGCCGCCGCCAACCGCGATTTGGCCGCCGGCATCATGGACCAAACGATGCTCTTTTCGCGCCTACGCGGTACGCGCCCATCGGTGCCCGACGCCGCCACGCGTGACGCGTTCTTTGCGCGCTACCAGCTGACCTTTGAAGACAACGTTCGCGACCTCTCGTTTACGACGAACTCGTACGACGCGGCCTGGATCGCCATCTATGCGAGCGCATGGGCCATCGCCCAAGAGGGCGGCGAGCTCACGGCCACGACCCTCGGCCGCGGCCTTCGCCGCATCGCTTCGGGCCCCAGCGTAAACATCAGCATTTCCGGCTTTGACCAGGTGCGCGAGGCGTTTGCGCGCGGCGAAAGCGTCGACGTCATCGGCACCTCCGGCAACCTCGACTACGACCCCGCCACCGAAGAGTTTCCCGGCACCTTCGAGCTCTGGGGCGTGGACGCAAGCGGGTTAATCAGCCTGGAGTAGCTAGACCGCCTTCATCTTGAACTGAGCCTGCGGCGTTCGTCCTGTTGTTCGAGGACAAGGAACAACGACGCAGGAATGTAGGCACATTTCAAGGAGGCGTGACGCAGACATCGGGCGACAGGGTGGGCGAAGCAGGCTC
>JBCCRV010000740.1:0-3631 GCA_039201085.1 Myxococcota bacterium
CATGCACCCCTGGCCCTCTCAGCGCTTCAGCGTTCGAACCTTAGGTAGGAGCCCAGTGCGGTAGTTCCGCTCGCTGGGATCTGTGCGGGGGGCACGGCGAGGAGCCATTCCGAGCCGTGTCCCTACCGCGACCTCTTACGAGCCCTGGAAACGGGGAGCCGCGCCAACCATCCGACGCGGGACGCACGATGGCGGGTAGAGGTCAGTCGGGCGTGTTACACCCTCGCGACGTAGAGACCAACACGCGTGCACCTACGCCTGCGGACAGGGGCAACGCGGTGGCGACGAGACACCGGTCGGCTAGCGGACAACACCGCAAGTCGCGTGTGCGTAAGGACGCCGAGCTTGTCGGCTAACCGAAGAGCGCTAGCGCAAAGCCGCGCCCTGCCGTCCGCACCCGCCCTCGCTTATCAGCGAAAGCATTGAGGGCATCGAGGCGGCCTAAAGCACCGCGGCTCTTCAAGCCTTGAAGGCGCATCGCTTCGAGCCAGGCATCGGACCGAATGCGGAGCCGGTCGAGCACTGCGGGCGGCGGGCCGCGAAGGGTCCCCGACGGCCCGCGCTCGCGCTCGGTGCGTCCAGTCCATTCAAGCAGCTCGACGTAGTCGACGAAGTTCATGGGCACGCTTGTCGGCAGCAGCGGTGCGTTCGCCTCAGTCGCAACCCCGTGCTCCCCGCCAGTGGCGCACGGCACCTGGTCGGCGAACGGGACGAGTCCCGCCGGCGCCCCCAGCGGTGGGATGCTCTCCGCGCTTTCCTGGTCCGCCGCCTTCAGCGCGTCCGCCGCGTGGCGCAGACGTTCGCCGATGGACGTCCACTCCGCGTCTTCCAAGCGCTTGCATTCCCCCGCGCGCACCGGGTTCAGATCGACGTAGGCCATGCACGTGAGAAGCGCGCTCTCGTCCAGCAAGGGCTCACTCTTGAACCGCCCCTGCCAAAACCGACCCGTGCAGCCGTCTTCCTTGTTGGCGCGCCGCGCCACCCACTCGTTCAGCGCACGCATCATCCAGCTCAGGCTCGACAGCCGCCGCCGCCACTCCGCCACCTGCTCGGCCTTCTGCGTCTCGCTCAGCCCCTCGTAGTTCGCCACCGCCATCGGAAACACCTTGCCGTACCGCTCCACCACTTCCGCCGACGACCACGCAGCCGCGACTTCGCTCAGTAGCGTCAGTACCAAATGCAGGTGGTTTGCCATCACCGCGTACGCCGGCACGTCAATCGCAAACACCGACGTCAGAAACTTCAGCCGGTCCACAATCCACCGCCGACGGTGCTCGTAGTCGCGACCCGAGTACGTGTCGTACCCACACAGAAAAGCCCGGCGCACACACCGCGAAATGCAGTGGTAATGCCGGGTCGTTTCTTCATCCACTTGCTCCGCGCGGGCTTGCGTCATGCACCCCGTCTCGAATCCGCGCGGCGTGGGTTGCTCTAAAAGTGCGTGTCCTTAAACCTCCCACACGCCTTGCTGCGCGGATGACGCGAGTCTATGCGCATGATCTCGGCGAGCCTTGTGGTACCGCCGTTCGGCAGCCCACCATCGAACGGTGGTTATCAACGGAGAACACTCACCAGCAAAGACAGGAGCCGAGTAGAACGCACACCAACCTCAATCTGAGGTGCCCTTTCTACGTTCACGGACGATCGGCCGTCATTCGCATCACTCATATCGTTCAAGATCGACAATCGCCATCTCTTCTACGTCCGACTTTTTCACGCCGACTACCGCCAACTTTCGTGAATACCCGTCGGACACATCCTCCATGCCAGGCAAGAGCAGGTCGGCGCTCGCCAACCATTTGTCCATTTCTCCGAAGAGGCACGCTTCCGTCTCATCGATAAGGTCTTCGTCGTCGTCGAGTCGGTCGTCGTCCACATCGTCGATCGCCCACGAGTGCTCGCCGACTAGGCTTCCCTTCTCGTAGTGGAACGCTTGTAGACCCCAAAACCCGATTGTATCTCCGAGCGCGGAACTCCACGCCTCCGCATTGCTTCGGATCCACTCGCGACCTTCCAGGTTGTAGGATCCGAGGCGCCTAACGCAAAACGTCCAGGGCATGCCCTTCAGTCGAAGTACGAACAGTTGCCGTTTCTCCTCAGGAACTAGCTGCTTGTGTGCGTCGGCATGCACGTGCAGGGCTGGGAAGACAGCACGCACCTCCTTCACAGCGGCGCGCACCGCGATCAGCTCCCAGCGGGGTTCGTCTTTGTACAACCGTCGCAATCCCTCTCCATGGCGATCCCCCGATGGGTCGAGCTTGTAGCGGCTGCGCTTGGCCACGAGTGAAGCGCCTTTCTTCTTCTCAAGAAACGGCTTCGCGTACTCCCGCAAGAGCCGGACATTTTCGTCGTGGCCCCAAACCCGGGCGTTTGTGATGGGCGGTACGCCGCTCTCGTCGATGTACGTGGGGTCCATACCCTTCTGAAGTGCGAGCTCAAGGAGGCTCGGTTCAGCGGTACAGAGGTAGCTCACCGGTCGATGACTCCGACCGGATGCGTTGGGATCGACTCCCTGATTGAGCAACCATCGAGCGTAGCCATCGTTCTTACCGACTGCCAGGAACAGAAGAGATGAGCCGCGATCGCTCAGCGAATGGATCGATGCCCCTGAGGCACCCAGGAGCTGCCGAACCCCGCCCAAGTCGTTATCTCGAATAAGACGAAACATCGCCTGGTCTGGAAAGTCACCACTCATAGTATCGACACCACTTGAACGCTCATAGAACCGCCCCTACGGCGCGCTATCCGCCGCGCTCTACGGTTGATCGACGCCCGTTTCCGAGCGGTGGGAGGCCTGAGCGTGAGGTAGGCAGCGACCGGAGCGTAGGACCACTCGTCTGCATGCCGAACGATGGTTCGAAACTGATTGGACCCCGTGCGGATGTTCTGAGGACGCAACTTGATTTCCGCGACCAAGTAACTCCGAAGGTTGTCATCTCTCGCAAACCTACCCGGATCCTCCCCCGAAAATAAGAAGTCAGGAAACGAGTTAACTCGAGTGTTTCCGACTCTTGGCACCTCACTCGTCGACGGGTTGGGACAAGGAAACCCTCTGCCCGAAGGTCGGCCGGTCCGTCGATTCATCGGAACCTGAAGGTATAACACCGGACCGGTATCCGCGAGTGGGAGGAAATCACAAACACCACCCTGCAGTAGCGATTCGAACTCGTTTCCAAGTACCGAACCGCGAATATCTTCGATCGTCTCCGAACCCGGAAAGTCCAAGGGGCCCGCAGGCAGGTATGCGCCTATCGCGGCAATGAACGCGTCTGCTGCCGCACCGAGCGCTTCATCCTTCAGAAAATCGAACGCCTCCTGGGCGGCAATGCGGTTGACGTTGCTCAAGATGTTCTCGATTCGAAGCGCTACGCCGATGTCGCGGAGCGTGAACAGCCCTTCGGGGTCGCGGAAGACGAAAGGGTTGGCCCTGTTGGCGACAAATGGACTCCACGCCTCAGGCTCGCCCGTACCGGGCTCCACTGGATCACGCGACGTAAACCGTCCCGTCTCCGCGTCGTAGGTGCGATTCCGGGCATAGTAGAGCCCGGTCGGGTCCAGCCACATTCCGTGGTGTCGGAAATCGCCATCCTCCGGAAGGGCGGAATCCGTTCCCACGGCGTCAGTGACGCCG
>JBCCRV010000741.1:0-3629 GCA_039201085.1 Myxococcota bacterium
CGGCATCTTCTGCTGCTTCCGCTCGGGGCGCGGGTTCGTTCGGCGCTGAGGCCTCCGGCGCCTCCCCGTCGTCCAGAACCGTGTCCGTTGAGGGCTTCAGCGAATCGGCGGCATATTCTGCTGCTTCCGCTCGGGGCGCGGGGTCGTTCGGCGCTGAGGCCTCCGGCGCCGCCCCGTCTTCCGGAACCGTGTCCTTTGATGGCTTCAGCGAATCGGCGGCATCTTCTGCTGCTTCCGCTCGGGGCGCGGGTTCGTTCGGCGCGGCCGAATCCCCGGAGGGCAACCGCTCGTCAACGCCCTTCCTGGAGTCCTCACCCATGGGGCCACCCTTGGGGCAACTCGCCGCCCGACGCGCGTACGTCTTCGGGCGTGTCCCAATCCTGCGTGCAGCGCGGCGAAAGCGTAACGACGGTGCGTTCTCTGGAGGGGATCGCGTCGATAAACGCGCGAAAGGAGCGGACGCCGCGCTCAAGCTGACGGTCTAGCAGCGGGAGCAAGGACGGCGCGTACCATGCGGGAAAGGGCGCAAAGCCCGAGCCACTGGCGTAGGGTGCGTCAAGGCCGGCGCGGACGAGCTCTCGCAGGTCGTCGACGTCCACAAAGGGCATGTCGACGGCGAGCACCACCCCGCCTCCGTCGAGGAGGACCGAACGCAAACCGCCAAGCGGACCGATGTTCGCCGGGCGGTCGGCCAATACCCGCGCCCCCTCGGTGGCGTATGGCGACGCATCGCCGACGACGAGCGGCCGTAGACCCGCTCCGCGAACGGCCGCCAGCGCGCGCGCCAAGAGACTTTCGCCACGCCAGCGCACGTGGCCCTTGGGCAAACCCATGCGGGACGAGCGACCGCCAACCAGCACCGCGCCGTTGGCCGCGCCACTCAATGGCCGAGCCGGTCGCAGGCCTCGCTCCGGCCGGCAAAGCAGGCGGCTTCCAGCGCGTGCTCGTCGAGGTCATCGATCGGGCCGTCGATCCCGGGCTCCACCTCAGACTCAAGCTCCACTTCGGCTTCGGCTTCGGCTTCGGGCTCCGGCACGGCTTCACGTGCGGGTGCGGGTTCTTCGACTGGGGCGCCCTCGCCGCAGGCGCCGAACGCCAACACCAGCATGAACGTCATTTCCCGCACCATCGCGACCGCATCATCCACCGAGACACGAAGCACGTCCAGTTCGCCCGCGTGCGCACACCTTCGTTGCATTCGGTGGCGGTGCGCGTACGCTTGGCCACGGTGGGTGCGGACGACGTCTTTCGAGTGATCCCGGAGCTGCCGCTTCTACGCATCGTCTTTCCCCATCGGCCGACGGCCGCGTCGCTCGCAGAGTTGCCGGACCTTCTCGAGCCGCACTTCGACGCACGCGAACCGCGCTTTGGGCTCGTGGACCTGCGGACCCTGGACGCCGCATCGATCACGGCGCTGCTGCGAAAGCAGGCCGCGCAAATGGCGAACGAGGTCGTTCGGCGCTTCGGTCCGCTCGTCGCCGCGGAGGTCTGCTTTGCCGAGCGGGTGGCGATTCGCGGCATCTACCTCGCCTACAGCTGGCTCGTCGCGCCGGCCTCCCACCCGCGCCGGATCTTTTCGACGGAAGAGGAAGCACGCGCGTACATCGGGACGCTTCGTTCCGAAGACTGAGTTTCGGCGCGAAGTCCTGAGGAGTTCTTGTCACGCCCCGACCTCCAGTCTTCCCGCTTCTCCCTCACTCTTCCGTGCGAGGCGGCTCCAGCACCCATTCCGCCGACCCGCCCCTAACCGAATGGCCCTGGGTCTAGGCCGCCCGTCGTAAGACACCTTCAATCCACTCACGGGCTTCGTGTTCCGTCGAAAAGATACGGCGCGGTGGATCTTCGGGAAAGAACCAGCGAAAGGCCCGGTGGCCCGCTCCGACGATGGGGGACGCCGAAAAGCACGCGCCAGCGAGAAGCATGCCCGGATGTTGTTCGTCAAAGCGGGTGGCGAGCTCCACGGCGAGGCGCCTCGATATGGGCGTGATGTAGTCTGCGTTGACGTTTCGGAGGTCGATGAGATGCGCTCGCGGTCGGCCGTCGCGGTAGACGCGCGCCACCAGGCGCAAGGCCTCATCGATGCCGCGTGGCGTCAAACGGATCGGAAACGTGGCCTTCAGAATTCGACCCTCGTCAGCGACGAAAGGCGTCTCTTCGGCGGGCAGGCACGGGCCGGTCACGAATGCACGTACGACACCGCTGACGGAAAGTTGACCCCCATTTCCCCAAAACGGGCGTTCCGTCTAGCATTCGCCCATTCGATCGCTTCGGTTGACCTGCCGATCGGGAAATGGTTCAAGTCGCCTATGAACCCGGTTCAAATGGCGTTTCTGACGTTGCAAGACACGACCGCCGCCACCGAAGAGACGCCGCCTACCCTCGACCCCTTTGAGTTGATCCTCGAAGCCAGCGGCGTCGTGCAGGCGGTCATGGCCATTCTGGCGATCATGGGCATCGTCTGCCTCTTCATCATGGGAGCGAAGCTTGTTCGCCTAATGCAAGCCACCGGTTCGAGCCGCCGATTCCTGGCGGCGTTCTGGAGCGACGACGCCGGAGCATGGACCACGGAGCGCCTGGAGGGCCTCTACGCACAGGTGCGCAGCTACGATGCGTCGCCCGTCGCCGCCGTCTTTCGCGCCGGGTACGTCGAACTCGCCCGCGTCATGGGAAGCGCGTCGCCCACGGACCACGGCGACATCGAAAACGTCGAGCGCGCGCTCACGCGAAGCGCCACGAGCGAGATGACCTCGCTCGAAGCGCTCCTTCCCTTCCTGGCCACGACAGGCAGCACGGCGCCGTTCATCGGTCTCTTCGGCACCGTTTGGGGCATCATGAACAGCTTCATGAGCATCGGCGCGCAAAAGAGCGCCAGCCTCGACGTCGTCGCGCCCGGCATCGCGGAGGCCCTCATCGCCACCGCCATCGGCCTCGTCGCGGCGATTCCCGCCGTGATGGCGTACAACTACTTCATTCGAAAGATCCAGGTCCTCGAGAACGAGCTCAACGCCTTCACGAAGGACTACCTGAACATCGTTCGTCGCCACTTCCTGCGCACATGAAGACGGCGCAGCCAAAGGACGGAGCCGCGCCATGGGCATGAGCGGCGGTGGAGGCGGCGGCCGCGGCCGTCAGCCCTTGGGCGAGATCAACGTGACGCCGCTCGTGGACGTGATGCTCGTGCTGCTGATCATCTTCATGGTCGCCGCGCCGATGCTCTCGACGGGCGTCGAGGTCGATCTGCCGCAAACGCGCGCACCGCGAATGGAGCAGGATGAAGAGAAGATGGTCCTGAGCATCGACGCCGAGCAGCGTGTCTACCTCGGCGACGAAGAGGTGCCCGCAGACCGGCTTGAGGAAGCGCTGCTCAACAACGCGCGGCTGCAGGCGGACGACGAGATCTACGTGCGCGCCGACGAGAACATGCCCTACGGTTTTGTGCTTCGCGTCTTTTCCACGATTCGGCGCGCCGGCGTTGAAAAACTGGGATTGGTCACCGACCCCGCGGGCGGCGCCGGCGAGGTCGCGGATTGATGCGTAGGCCCCAAGGATTTCACTTGGCGAGGGTCCGAAGCGCGTGAGCACCGTGCCCACCTCGCACCTCCTCGGCCGCCGAGGACTATCCGCCGCCG
>JBCCRV010000742.1:0-3625 GCA_039201085.1 Myxococcota bacterium
CACGGGCGTTGCTCTCGGGGAGGGTGAGGTCCGGGTTCAAACGAAACTCGAAGCTCTCCGCCTCGAAGGACACGATCAGGAAGATCAAAATGATCGTGAACATGTCCAGCAGCGAGGTGAGCATCAGCACCGGCGGCTTTTTCTTTTTGAGCCGGCTCATTCCGCGGCGGCCTCCGCCTGGGCTGCCTCCGACGCCGCAAAGGCGTCTTCCTGAACAAACTGGGAGAAAGTCACGGCATTGAAGAGCGGCGACATGAGCGCTTCGCCCTGATCGTCCAGCCGACCCGTATCGAACTCGCGGGTTCGGTCCAGGATGGCGACCAGCTCCTCGAACTTCACGTCAGGTTCCGGAAGCACGATCATCGCATCGGAAGTCGGGTGACGTTCCTTCAATCCGCGAAGGTATGCCTCGACGGCGTCGCCATCGAAGCCCGCAGAGCTTCGGGGAAAATTGCGCGCAAGGGCCGTCGTCGCGGCCTGATCCATGGTCGCGCTCGACACGGTGAACTCCAGGCTGCTTGCCTTCACGACAAGGTTGACCGTGATTTTCTCCGAAGGTTCCTCGTTGGGCGGCGCTTCGGCGACATGACTCGGAAGCGACGCCGGAATGATGCCGATGTGAAAGAAGGACGCGCCCATTAGGAGAAAAGGGATCAGGATCACCAGCAGGTTCATGACTGGGATCAGATCGAGTTCGACCGCGTCCTTGGCGCGCTTGTACGAGTCGAAAGACATGGGGCTTACGCCGCTCCGAGGGAGGACGCAGCGCCCGTATCGCCGGAACGGCGCGCACGCGACAGCGTCACCATCACCGCCGTCGCACCGCTTTCGACTTCCATCATGATCACTTCCTGCCGGCGCGAGATGAAGTGATGGAAGAAGAGCAGTGGAACGGCGACGAGAATGCCGAAGAAGGTGGTGTACATGGCCTGCGAGATACCGTCAGCGAGCGCTGTCTGCCGCTCAGCGGCGGAGGCCACGGCGACGGAGTTGAAGGCGCTGATCAGACCGAGAATCGTTCCGAGGAGCCCGAGCAGCGTGGCCGAGTTGGCGAGCAGGGCGATGATGCCAACGCGCTGCGTGAGGGGCTTGAGGCTCTTGAGCATCACGTCTTCCACGGCGCGCTCAATGTCGCGCTCGCGCTGGTTGGCGGACACGATGCCCGTGCGCACCACCTCGATGAGCGGGTGGCGCGTCGAGACGCGGCACTTGCGAATCGCGTCTTCCCAGCGGCCCTTCTCGACGGCGCCAAAGACGTCCGCCATGAAGGATTCGGCGTTGAGTCGGCGCCGAAAGTACAAGTCGATCGCGCGCTCGATGAACAGCACGGTGCCGAAGACGGAAACGATCAAGATGACGTACATCATCCATCCTCCGTCGTTCAGCAGGTCGAGGATCGTGCTTCCGCTCGACTCCTCCGCTGCGGCTTCTTCTTGTGCAAACGCGACGGCGGGCGCCGTAAGCATGACGAGTGCGAATAGCGAGGCGCACCGACGCGAGAACACGCTTTTACCGATCATAAAAAGGACCTCCGAGAGCCGTCCGGGATGGCGGCGTTGAAGCGCAGTTTCGTTCCTGCCTTCGATCTGTCATAGCTAACTCCATGTGGTGTCCACGAATCAAGGTCGTTCTTGTAGGACTGGCGGTCTTTGGCGCATTCGGATGTGCGACGGGGGAGGACATCTTCGTCGGCTCGCGCCTCGAAAACCTTTGCAACGAAGCACTGCCGATTTGCGGCGAGCGTGCCGCGTGCGTGGTCGCAGAGAGTGAATTCGTTCGCGGGCGCTTTCCCGGCGGCCAGCGTGTCATTGTGCGCACGCCGACGGACACGTCCACGCTCCGCGTACGCGTGTTTTTGGCCGAGCAGGTGTTCGGGGGCACGGAGTACCTCGTTCGGGCCGCAGACACGGGCTGCAACGGCTTTGACGAGTCGATTCAACAGGATGTCGACCTCTTCGAGCTCGCCGGCGACTCGCAGGTCTTGGAGCGCGATCTCGAGGTAGCAGGCCGCGGCGATCATCTGCTCGAGCTCTTCAGTGACATGGCAGCGGAGTACATTCTGACGGTAACGGTTATCGACCGTTGATCGCGTGCGGGGCGCGCTGCCTCGAAGGACCGCGCTGGCCCGAAGGACCGCGCTGCCGCGAAGGGCCGCAGCCCCCGCAGCGGAATGCGCAACCACGCCCAGACAGAGCCGCCAAAGCACGCGTGCACGGTCTGACGCCGCGCGTGCGTGGCGATTCAGCGAGGGGAAACAAACTCGTTTTCCTCGATCTCGATTACCGCGTCTGGGGGATTTCGCGTAGCGGGCGGAATGAAGCGAATGGGAATCTCGGCGATCCGCACGGGGCCAGGGTCCTGAAGGCGCGCTTCCGTCGCCTCGCCGAAAAAGAGCAAGATTCGGTTTTCACCGGCGAAGCGGTCCGCCGTCTGAAGCGTATCCATCAGCTTCACATTTCGAACCTGGTACGTGAGGCACTGGCGAATCTGCTTGATGATGCGCACCGGCTCCGTCACGTCGCGCGGCGGCAGGAGGAGCGGGTCGATCTCGATGCGAAGGAATCGGCTTTCTTCGCCTTCTTCCTCCAGGAAGCTGCCGCTAGGCACGCGCACCTCCCCGCATTCTTCGGGGATCGGGACGGGTTCACCGAATTCGCCGTCCTCAAAATCCCGCCAACGCAGCGTGCCATTCGTCATCGAGTATTCGATCAGTCCGACGCCGGCCGTGGTGCCGAGGCTCGGCCGAATCGCGATGATGCCCGTGAGCTCCTCTGGAAGAATCGGTAGAAGGTCTTCAACGACGCCTTCGTCTTGAACCTCGTAGCGGTAGCCGAAGTCGAGCTGAGCTTCGAGGTCCGTCGAGCGCGGGTCCGAGTGCTGGCGAAGCTCATCGCCGTTGTTTGTGCCGTCGCCGTCCGTGTCATCTTCAGCGTCCGCGTCGAGGAAGTTGGAGAGCGCGTACACCTCGACGAGATCGGGAATGCTGTCGCCGTCGCTATCCGCAAGGTTGGCGTTCGTGCCGAGAATCGCTTCTTCGCAATCGGTGAGACCGTCGAGTTCGCGGTCGTCGCGAATGTCCAGGCCACGGCAGGCCGCCGGTTCATCGATGACGAGCGGATCGAGCCCAACCAGGTTTTCGATGTGGTCGCCGATGCCGTCGAGGTCCGTATCGCGCTCGAGTGGATCGGTCCCCGCTGCGATTTCGTCTTCATCGGCGACCCCGTCCGTGTCGGAGTCGATGCGCGGGCCGAGTTCGCTAATGGCCGCGTTGAGGTTGTAGGCGAGCAAGGACTTCACCCGAAGCGGCGAACGCTGCCGGAAGACCGTGAGGTCGGATTGGTTGAGCCCGCCGATGTTGTCGAGTCGGCGATACGTGCCGCCGCCGGCGAAAGCGATGCGCTCGAGGTTGCGCTGCAGCCGTGCGTTCACGTCGGCGTCGGCTTCGGCGGCAAGATGCAGCACGTGCACCCGCACGCCGAGGGCGCCCGAATCCTGCACGAAGGTGACGAGGTCGCGAATCGCGTTGACCTCGCGCTGCGACTGGCAAGCGAGCGGGTCGTCGGCCCCTTGGCAGGTGGTCGCCAGCGGCTCCTGTTCGCCGGAAACGATGAGCACTACGGCGTAC
>JBCCRV010000743.1:0-3619 GCA_039201085.1 Myxococcota bacterium
CCGCGCTGCCAAGTGGTGGCGCTCCTGGGCGGTCCGCTCAACGAGTGTTCGGTGCCTTGCCTCTTTGACGGCGACGAGGCGACGCCCGTCTGCCCCGAAGGCTATGCGTGCGTCAGCCGGCTCGACAGTCCGTCCACGTGCATTCGCGTCGAATGGAATGTGGACGCCTGCGAAAACCAACCGGCGCTCGGGCGTGGCGCGGGAGGCTTTTGCTACGGACCGGACGGAACCTTTGTCAGCGACGGCCCTGCTCGCCAGCGAACATGATGGGGACGATTAGCGGCGCCGGCTCTTGGTTGGCAGAGCGCATGTGCGACGCGCGGCGAAGCCTCGGGCATTCAGCGGGATCCGGTGTCTATGGATTGGTAAGCGCGTGTGTGGCGGTGTTCAATCCTCTGCTCTTCGCCGCCATCGGAGGATGCGCGACGTCGGAGGACGTGGTTCCGCCGGCGGAGCGGCCCATGCTGGATGCTCTCATTCCGCGTGACCGCGGCATCGAAGAGGTCGCGCCGCTCCCCACGTGCGAAGGGCGTCCGTGCTGCGAGCAGTTTCAGCAATCGCTCGCGGAGTTCTGCGTCGACGACGCGCCCTTCAACACGTGCCCGGCGCCGGACGCTCGCCGCGAGTGCTATGAGGTCGCGAGCGCGTACTACGCTTGCCTCATCGAAGCCGGTCGCCCCGCTTTCGTCTGCGCTGAAGACGCGGCCTACCCGGAGTGCGGCGTTTGCGAACCCGAGTATCGGGACTTTCTACGGTGCTTTCCGCGGATCGAGGAGCTGCGGTGCCAGCAAGATCGGGAAGATCTTGGGCCGCCGCCGCAGCCCTACGTGGCACCTCCCTGCGAGCGCCTACGGCCGGAGGAGGCGGCGCTCTTCGCGCACGTCTACGTCCCCGAGCCGGCGTGTCCCGAGGGATGTGAAGTCACAGCCGCCTATGAACCCGCAAGCGACGTGGACGGCATCCTGCCGCTGGCGCAGCAGCGGCTGTCCGCTTGCGCGGACTTTCCCATCGAAGTGCAGCCCGTTCGCTTTCCACCCCGGCCCGGTGAAGACGCTACACTCATCGTCCTGACCGAAGACAGCATCCCCGAGCGGGAGGGCCGCATCGAGAACTTCGGCGCGTACCTCGACGGCCTGCTCGAGCGTTCGCCGCGAGCCCGCATCCTTCTGGTACTCGGTCTCGAGCGTCTGGTCGGCCGAACCTTCCGACGTTTTGCGGACGAACGTGAACGCGTCGACTTCGCCGATCCGGCTGTCTATTGGGACGCACGTGAATCGGGCACCGTTCGCTACGGCGACCGCGAAGTCACCGGAGCGCCCCGAAGCGAAAACCTCGTTCGCGACTTTTACGTTTGGAACCTGAATCGGGTGTTCCCATCGCTCGAGTTGCCCATGCACCGCGAGTTGGTCATCAACGGTCGATAGCGCGGAACCGTTCAGCCCCGTTCGCGAGCGGCTTTCCAGGGATTTCCTGGGGTGGCTTACGTCCTCAAGGCCCTGGTCAGGTTCCCAATGTACAATCCTCGCTCCCTATGCGGGCGCGCTCGCCCCAGAAAATCGCTAAAAAACCATCCTTTGAGGGGCGTGAACGCTTACGAAAGGGCAGCCAGGGCCGCGGAGCGTCATCGGCTCGCTCCTTCGATGGCGTCGTCGCACGCGGGTTCGCTCGTTTCGCCAAGCGAGGTTGGCGTGCAGCGCTCTTCGGCGTCGTCGTCCGGGGTTCCCGTACCGTGGCTGGTATAGTACGAGCCGCCGCAGGCGGAGAGGATCGCAGCTAGCAGGAGGGCAGGGCGCATGACTACCACTGTAGCGGCTGAGGCGTGGCGACGTGGCGAGAAGTGGCGCCCACGCCGACCTGGTTGGTCGAGCTGCGGTTCCAGCCCCAACACCGCCATTGGCCGGATGCGTTGGCGTAGCACTGCGCGCTCGAGTGCATCGCCAAGCGTGCGGCGTCCGAGACGCCCGGTAGGGCCGACGGAACGATGACGATGCCGCCGGCTTCGTTAGTCGGCACGTGCAGCTCGCCCTGCCGGTTGACGCCCAGGCATTGAATGGCGCCGCCGCGAACAACGCAGGCGTTTTCGCCCGCCGCGGCGATAGCCGTGGTGCCGTCGAGGCGCGGGTCGTGGGTGGGTCGGCGCAGGTTGCCCTGGCCGTCGCCGATCGTGAGCAGGTTGCTTCCCCAGCAGCGCACCTCGCCTTCGGGGCTGAGCACGCAGGAGAAGGCATCGCCAAGGGCTACGTCGGCGATATCGCCCGTGCGGCGGACGCGTGTCGGCGCCGAGCGGCGCGCGCGGCGTGCGCCCGTTTGGCCGTACGAGTTGTTGCCCCAGCACGTCAGGCCGCGCCCGTCCTCCGCGCAGAAGTGGTTGTGGCCTGCAAAGATACGCGTAGCGCCGCGCACACGCGGAATGCGCACCGGTGCGGCGCTTTGAGCTTCGACGCGTGTGCCCAGCTGACCGCGCTCGCCGAGGCCCCAGCACCACACGGCGCCTTCCGCGATGGCGCAGGCGCTGAAGTTTGCGACGGCGAGCGCCGATGCAGGCGGAAGCCCGTTGACGGCGACGGCTTCGATGCTGCGCTCGACGCCTTCCCGACCCAGCTGGCCATAGCGGTTATCGCCCCAGCAGCGCACTTCCGTGTCGACGCGCGCACAGGCAAAGGTGTAGCCCGCTCCGACGTCCGCGGCTCCTGCGGTACCCGTGATCGGCCGAACGCTCACGCCGCGTTCTTCGACGCCGCACTGGCCGGTGCGGGAGCTGCCCCAGCAGCGAACCCCGCTATCGTCGAGGCCGCAGCCGAAGCCATGGCCAAGGGCAACTTCGTTCGGTTGCGCGCTTGCGAACGCGGCGATTGAAACGAAGAGCGCGCAGGTGAGCAGTCGCGCCATCCCTGGTGTTGTCGCGCATGTATGCACCGCGTGGCAACAGGGGCGTCCTGCCGTCGGAGCGGGCTTAGAGCATCTCTTCAATCTCCAAGACGTACTCTTCCGCACCTTCTACGTCGCCAATGTCGCGAAGGACTTGCTCAGCTCCGAGCTGCGAAACGAGCGAAAGGCGCAACATGGTGAAGAGGTACGCGTCGAGATCGGGGAACCAGTCGCCCAAGATACCGTCGAACTCCTTGCTCAGCACGCCTACCCGGCCGTCCGCAACGAGCACGTGCAGGTTGAAGCTCCCGTCCGTTGCCAGGGCGTAGTGGCGGTCGATCCAGTTCTCCGAATCCTCCATGAAATGCAGCGTGTCGTACACGCGAAATGCGTGCTCGCCGGCCTGGAGGTTTCGCCCGAGGGAGTCCGGGTGAAAATGGGCCCAGCGAGGAAGCGTTTGGCTTCGGAGCAGCGCAAGCAGCGCATTGAGCGGTTCAGGATTCGAGAGCTTCTCAATGAACGGGGCCGCGTCCACCTCCGGCTCGGCCCACTGGTAGCAATCCGCGCTCAGGTACTTCGTGGCGTCGCGTTTCAAGAGTCCCGAGACGATATAGTTGGGCGGTACGGGCATGGTGCACCCTAGCACTCCGTCATCGCAGACCACACACCCTCGATCTGGCTTCCGCACGTTGGTGACGGGCTCACCCGCCAGCACCAGACGTCGATCGTGGCGGCCGTGGTCGCCCTGATC
>JBCCRV010000744.1:0-3613 GCA_039201085.1 Myxococcota bacterium
GCCTCACGCTCTGAGCCCCCCGCCCCCTTGCGCTACTTTTCTTGACGCTCGCGCCAGGACTGGCGTACATCCGGACTTGCAAGTTCGCGCACCAACGCTTTAGTGGAGGCTCCTTTGGCGACGAAAATTCTGGCCGTCGATGACAGTGCCGTCATGCGAAAGATCATGGAAATGACCTTCGCTGGCGAAGACGCAGAGGTCATGACCGCATCCTCCGCCGACGAAGCGATCACGGCGGCGCGAAGCTTCAAACCCGACATCGTCTTCGCGGACGCGTCGATGGACGGCAAGGACGGATACGCGGTGGCTAGCGCGATCAAGTCCGATGCGTCCCTCGGATCGCCCGCGGTGATCGTTATGGCCAGCCAGCACACGCCCTACGACGAGGCCCGGGGCGCAGCGGCTGGCGTCGACGGGCACGTTGCGAAGCCCTTCGACACGCAGGCGGTGATCGATAAGGTGAGCGCGACGCTCTCGGCGCCACGAAAGTCGGCCGCAGCCGCGGCCCCCGTCGTTCCGACGGGGGCGCCGATGCAAGCGGCCGCCGGGAAGTCCGGCCGTTCGCTGAAGCGCACCATGGCCTTTGGCACTCCGCCTCGTCCACCGGCGCCTCCGGCGGCGGCTCCGCCGAAACCGCAGCTCGAGCTCGCCGAGGATGAACCGGTGATCGAGCTGTCCAAGCCGGCACCAAAACCCGCAGCCAAGGCCGCCCCCCGGCCCGCACCGCAGCAGCGCGCACCGGCGCGTTCAAAGCCCGCTCCTGCTGCGGCCCCAGCCCCCGCGGCGGCCGCCACCTCATCGAGCAGCGCGTTTGCGGGAAACCTGAGCAACCTCGGGCTTTCAAAGGACCAGGTCGAAGCCGTACTGGCGCTTTCTCGTGAAGTGGTGGAACAGGTGGTCTGGGAAGTCGTGCCCGATCTCGCCGAAACGCTCATCCGCGAAGAGATCAAGCGGCTTACGCAGTAGACGCCTGATACGTTCGAAGACCTCGGGGTCGATTCGGCGGTCGATCTGGCCGTGGACGTGCCCTCGCCGTCGCGCCAAAATCGCTTGCCGAGCGTGCGCAAGCGCGGCACACCGCGGGCATGACGGAGCTGCCCAAGACGTACTCGCCGACGGAGGCCGAAGAGGCCCTGTACCGCTTCTGGGAAGAGAACGGATTCTTCGCCGCTGGCGCCGAGGGCGACACGCGCAAGACCTACACGATTGCGATTCCGCCGCCGAACGTCACGGGCACGCTGCACATGGGGCATGCATGCCGCACGACCTTTGAAGACGTGCTCACGCGGTACCACCGTATGAAGGGCTTCGATGCGCTCTGGATCCCCGGCATGGATCACGCCGGCATCGCCACGCAAGTTGTCGTTGAGCGCTTGCTCGCCCAGGAAGGTAAGACCAGGCACGACCTTGGGCGCGAAGCGTTCGTGGAGCGCGTGTGGGAATGGAAGGAAAAGAGCGGTGGGCGCATCCTCTCGCAGCTGCGCCGGATGGGTGCGAGCTGCGACTGGTCCCGCGAGCGCTTTACGATGGATCCGGAGCTCTCGAAGGCCGTGCGCGAGGCGTTTGTGCGCCTCTACGAGGAAGGACTGATTTACCGCGGCACCCGCCTCGTGAACTGGGACGTCGTCAGCCAAACGGTGCTCAGCGACCTCGAGGTCGAAACGCAGGAAAACGTGCAGGGGACCCTCTTCGAGTTTGCGTACAAGGTCGCGGGCGACGACGGCGCCCCGACGGACGAAGAGCTCGTGGTGGCCACGACGCGCCCGGAGACGATGCTCGGCGACACGGCGGTGGCCGTGCACCCGGAGGATCCACGCTACACGCACCTGCACGGCAAGTTCCTTGTCCATCCCTTCGTGGATCGAAAGGTCGCCATCATCTGCGACAGCGAGCTCGTCGACATGGAGTTCGGGACGGGCGCCGTGAAGGTCACGCCAGCCCACGACCCGAATGACTTCGCCACGGGCAAGCGCCACGACCTTGAAGAGATCAACATTCTTAACTTTGACGGAACACTCAACAAGGAAGGCGGTGAGTTCGCCGGCATGGAGCGCTTCGCCGCACGCAAGGCGGTGAAGGCTCGACTCGACGAGCTCGGATTCGCCCGCGGCGAGAAGAAGCACATGATGACCCTCCCGCGAAGCCAGCGGAGCGGCAGCGTCGTCGAGCCGATGATCAGCACGCAATGGTTCGTAAAAATGGAGCCCCTGGCGAAGCCAGCGATTCGCGCCGTGGAGAACGAGGTCGTGCAGATCCTGCCGAAGGACTGGGAGAAGACCTACTTTCACTGGCTTCGCAACATTCAGGACTGGTGCATCAGCCGACAGCTTTGGTGGGGCCATCCGATCCCCGCCTGGTACTGCGACAACTGCGAAAACGTGATCGTGTCGCGTGAAGATCCCACCGGCTGCGACAACTGCGGCGGGGGGAACCTTCGGCAGGATCCGGATGTGCTCGACACATGGTTTAGCTCAGCACTTTGGCCCTTCTCCACCCTGGGCTGGCCTGAGGAAACGCCGGACCTGAAGCGCTTTTACCCGACCCAGGACATGGAGACGGGCTACGACATCCTCTTCTTCTGGGTCGCGCGCATGATCATGATGGGCCTGCACTTCATGGGCGAAGTGCCGTTCTCGCGCGTACTTCTCGCGGGCCTTGTGACGGACGAGCGCGGCGAGAAGATGTCGAAGGTAAAGGGCAACGTGATCGATCCCCTCGATGTGATCGAAGGCGCGACGCTCGACGACCTCCTTGCGAAGGCGCAGTTCAACGGCGCCAAGCCGAACGGGCTCAAGTATCTGCAAAAGACCTATCCCGACGGCTTCGCTTCATACGGCTGCGACGCGCTGCGCATGACCCTCCTCAGCTACTCGCCGCAGGCGCGGCGCATGGCCCTCAGCCTCAAGCGCATCGAGGGCTACCGGAACTTCGCCAACAAGCTTTGGAACGCCGCGCGCTACGCGATGATGAAGCTTGAGGGCTCAAACGCGAAGGCGACCGGCGAACCGCCGGAGGTCAGTCAGCTCGCGAACCGCTGGATCCTCTCGCGACTTCAAGTGGCCATCGATGCCGCGACGGCGGGCGTGGAGGAATACCGCCTCGATGAGGCGTCCGGCGCGCTCTACCACTTCGTCTGGGACGAGTTTTGCGACTGGTACCTCGAGCTCAGCAAACCGCTCATGGACGGGCCGCACGCAGAAGAGACGGCGCAAACGCTGGTGCACACGCTCGAGACGGTGCTCCGCGCCCTTCATCCGATGATGCCCTTCGTCACCGAAGAAATCTGGCGGCAGGTACCCAGAGACGACGCCCTCGGCACCCATCCCGTTGACGCGGAAAAGCCGCGAAGCTTGATCGTCGCCCGTTACCCGGAGCAGGACGGCCGTCGGGACGAGGAAGCCGAGCAGGCCATGGCCGTGCTTCAGGAGTTTGTCGTGTCCGCTCGAACGATTCGCGCCGAGCACGACCTACCGCGCGCGCGTACGATCGAGATCCACTTTCTGGCCGAAGACGCGAAGCGCGCCTTCGTGCTCGAAGGCGAAAAGGCACTCATCGAGTCGCTCGCCGGCGCAACGCTGGTCGTGTCCGACGCGGAGAAGATGGCGTCGCCCCA
>JBCCRV010000745.1:0-3611 GCA_039201085.1 Myxococcota bacterium
CGAGCACGGACTGCGTGAGGATCAAGTCATCGCTGACGGTCTGCTCCGGCGAAAATGGAACCTCGCTGTAGTCGTAGTCGATGCTGCCACCAAAGCCGGCGCGGTACGCGCCAATGAGGCGAGTTCGGCGAACCACGCCCGGGTGAACACTAGCCGGCTCCGCCGCGGACTCGGCGGGCGTTGCCGACTGTGAAGCGGCGGACGCATCCGTAGGCGCGGGCGCAGGCGAAGGGGTCGTAGAAGCCGGCAACGCATGCGCGACGGGCGCCGAAGTGGTCGAAGAAGCGGGTGCGACGGGAGCCGGAGCGACCGGCGCAGGCTGTGCCTGCGCCGGCGCCCCGTCACTCGTCTCCGTGCGCGCCTCCGAAGCTGCGTCCCCCTCCTGCCCCGCAGCTTCTTGGACGAACACAGAATCACTGGCCGTGTCTTGGGCCTCAGCGCGGCCACAAAACGCAGCCGCGACGCTCATGGCAAGGGCGATGCGACGATTCATTGCGGCGTCGCCGTCAGCGTGCAGCTGCCCACGAGGCCGGCGGAACACCCACCGGTGATCGTTCCGTTCGGCAACACCTGCAGGTTGCACGTACCCAGTGCGTTGTTAACGACGAGGCTGCCGTCCTCCTCCAGAAACGAGTTCGCCGTTTGCGTACCCGCTGGCGTCTCGCACGTCAGCGAAACAAAACAATCGCCACGGTCCTGCGCGAACGAACACGTCTGCGTCTGACAGCCGTTCACCGAATAGCCACCGGCAATGAACGGGCACGGCTGCTCCCGGCCCATATCCATGGGAGTCACCCCGCCATCGATGGGCGTGCACACCGAGTCGGAGCGATCGGGCGGACAGCCGATGCCGTCGTCCTTGTCGAAATCAAAGATATCGGTGAGGAAACACCCCGTCGTCGTCAGCAGCAGGGCGAGCACCGCGAGAACCGTTCGCAGCCGTTTCATCGTGCGTTCGACGGTAAACCTCACCCGTTTGCACTGCATGAGCACGAGTACTCATAAGGTGCGTCTCTGCCGCAGCGCCGGAAGCTCTAGCCCCGATTTCGGACGTTTGGTTCGGAACGGACGAACGAGCGACCAAAGCCGACAAAACAGATATGCCAGCAGGAGTTCTCGCTCTCCTTGAAGCTGCTCGAAGCTGCCCCTTCGGCGCCGCCCAAGCGTCAATGGGCCCAGGGCACAAAACTCAGATTGTGACTTCGCGGCTTGAGTTCATCCCGCACCCATCCGTATCGTTTGTCGACGCCCCACGCCCGAGCGACGATGAAAGCGCAGACGCACCGAGAAGCCCGATGCCGTGACCTTTCCGTCCTGATGGAGGACCAGTCACCATCCTGGGTGTTCGACTTTTCCGAGCAGCGCATGCTCTGGGCAAACGCCGCAGGCCTCGCCTTTTGGCGAGCAGAAACGCTCGAGGAGCTCCGGAGCCGCGACTTTTCCACCGACTCGAAGAGCGTGCGGGAACGTCTTTGGCAGTCCGTCGCGGATCTTGGCCCCGAGGAATGGGCTCGCGATAGCTGGACGCTCTTTCCTCAGGACGAACCGACAACGGCGGTGATCGACGCCTGCATTATCGACCACGAGGAGACCGACGCTGCGATCCTATTCCGCTGGGTTTGCGGCATGGACTTCATGCGCAGCGATCCGGAAGGCCTGCGCATGATGTTGGCAGCGCGCGTCACCCCGACGGTTGTGTCGTTCTTTCACCGCGACGGCTCGCTTCTCTCCGAAAACCCCGCGGGTCTTGCTTTGCGTCGGCGCTACCCCGCGTGGGCCGACGACGCAAAACAAACGTCCACCCGCTACGGCGATGAATCACGGGCCAACCAACTCATTCAAGCGGTGGACGACGATGAACCGCTGACCTTCGACTACGGCATTCCAAACGCCACGCCGCCCTGCGTGCTCAGCGTGACCGTTCGGCGGGTCCTGGACCCCGTCAGCGGGGAGACGGTGGCCGTCGTCACCGAAGAAGACATCACGCGCCAAACGGAGCTCGCCCGGTCCTTTCGTGCACTCAACGACGAGCTCGAGCACCGGGTGGACGCGCGATCGCGCGAACTTCGTCGACTCAACGCTCGCCTCGCGGAAGAAGCCGCACGACGTACGGAGGCAAAGCAAGAAGCGGAACGCGAACGTGACTTTCTATCGTCACTGCTCGAAGCGATTCCCGTACCCGTCTTCTACACCGATGCATCGGGTGCATACATCGGCTGCAATACGCGCTGGTGCGACCATCTCGGCATCGCCAAGAAGGACCTGCTGAAACGGAGCCCCGCGGAGCTCGACTGCTTCCGCATCGGCCAACAGGTGCAAGAAGAGCATGCGCAGGTCATCGCTTCCCAGACCCCCATGCGGGTCGAGCGTCGACTCGTTCGCGCCGACGGCACCGCCGTCGACGTCGTCTCCTTCAAGGCCCCCTATCAGGATCTTGACGGTCGGCGAGGTCTGATTGGAACGGTCGTCGACATCACCCAAACCCGGCTCATGGAGGAGTCGCTTCGGCGCTCGCAAAACCTCGGTGCCATCGGGCAGCTCACCGGAGGGATCGCCCACGACTTCAACAACCTCCTCGGCGTCGTACTCGGAAACGCCCAGCTGATGGGATTCTCGGAAAGCTACGACCAGGAGCTCATCGAAGAAATCGAGGACGCGTGCCGCCGGGGCTCCGAGCTCACACGCAACTTGCTCGCGTACGCGCGCAAGCAGCGACTCAGCGCGCAGTCCATCGATCTCGCCGAACGCTGCCGCAGCGTTGAACGCGTCCTTCGACGCACCTTGGGAGCGAACATCCATCTAAGGCTACAAGCCTCCCCAGACACCTGGCGCGTATTTGTCGACCCGGGCCAGTTCGACGACGCGCTTCTGAACTTGGCGATCAACGCACGTGACGCGATGCCGAATGGCGGCGAGCTTACGATCCGCGTCTGCAACGCACGGCCGGAGCATATCGATGCCTTCGGTCCGGCAGAGCACATCCGACCGGATGACTTCGTCTTAGTGACGGTGGAAGACACGGGCGTAGGGATGAGCGCGGACGTACTCGCCAAGGCCACCGATCCCTTCTTCACGACGAAAGGCAGCGGCCGCGGATCGGGGCTGGGACTTTCACGAATCTACGGCTATGCGGGCCAGTCGGGCGGTGACCTTGCGATTCGCTCCGTCGAAAACCGTGGCACGACCATCGCCCTCTTCCTTCCGCGCGATAAGAGCAAGAGTGCGTGTGCGGCTACCGCGAAGGAGCACGTCGAAGCACCCAAAGGGCGCGGCGAAACGGTTCTGCTCGTCGAAGACGATGAGCACGTTCGCCTGCTGCTCTCGCGAATGCTGGAGTCCCTTGGGTATCGCGTCACATCGTTTCCGGACGGGCGTGCCGCGCTCACGCACCTTCGAAGCGAGGGTCGAGCAGACGTGCTCCTGTCCGACATGATGCTTCCCGGCGGCGTCACCGGCGCCGACCTTGCGCACGTCGCTCAGCAGGACTTCCCCGATTTGCCCTTGGTCCTCATGTCCGGCTACCTCGAAGAGGACTTGAAGGCGTTTGAGGCGCCCAACGTCCCCTTGCTCGACAAGCCGATCGAACGAACTCGACTGGCGCGGGCGCTCCG
>JBCCRV010000746.1:0-3592 GCA_039201085.1 Myxococcota bacterium
ATCAGCAGGCCGCCAAGGTTGACGACACCCGCGTGCAGGAGCGCGGACACGGGTGTCGGCGCTTCCATGACCTGCGTGAGCCAACCGTGAAAGGGAAGCTGCGCGGACTTGAGGCACGCCGCGACCACAAAGAGCACGGCGGCGGCGTGCATCATCGGCGGGAGGGCCTCCGTTTGCTCGACCCACGCGGCGAGCCCATCCAGCCGCAGCGTGCCCGCTGCGGCGTAGACAAGCGCAAAGCCCGACCAGAGGCAGAGGTCGGCGAGGCGGCTGACGAGAAACTTCTTATGCGCGGCGACCCGAGCCGCCGTGCGCTCACCGTAGAACGTCAGCAGCTGGTGCAGGGCAATGCTCGTCGCCGTCCAAGCTAAGGCGAGAACCACGAGGTGCGTCGTCGTGACCAGGGTCGTCACGGCGCCCAGGGTGGCGAGCAGCCAGCGGGCGTAGTGCGCCTGGCGAGGGTCGCCGGCGAGGTACGTGCGTGAGTAGCGAACGATCAACGCGCCTAGGCTGGCGACGAGCAAGAGCATGGTGGCGCTGACGGCGTCGAGTCGAATCCAGGCACCCGCCGCCTCCGCCGGAAGAACAGGCAGGCACGCGGCGAAGGCAACGCCCAGCGCTAGCGAAAGGGACGACGCCACGCGGGCGGCCCGAAAGGGCGCGGCGTTCGCGGTCAGCAGGGCGCCGACGAAAAGCAGCGCCGCGCTGCCCAAAGCAAGGGATTCGGCGGCCAGTGTCCACAGCTCGTGCATGGACGGGGGTGTATGGCCATTAAACGTTCTTTGAAAACATATCGTTTGTATGTATTTGTTCTATTTTTAAGAACGATGAGCTAGGTTAGCGGCCGATGCGCGTCGACGAGCTCAATTTTCACCACCTCCGCTACTTCTGGCGGGTGGCGACGGACGGCAACCTCAGCCGCACCGCGCGACGCCTTCGCGTCGCCCAATCCGCGCTTTCGACGCAGATTCGTCAGCTGGAGGAAGAACTCGGTCAAAGCCTCTTCACCCGTGAGGGCCGGAAGCTACAGCTCACGGAAGCCGGCCGTATGACGCTTGCCTACGCCGAGTCGATCTTCGGCGCCGGCGCCGAGCTCGTGTCTACGCTGGAGACCGGCCGGGATGAGGGTCAGCTCCTGCGCGTTGGCGCCGTCGCCACGCTCTCACGAAACTTCCAGCGCTCGTTTCTTCAGCCACTGCTCGAAGCGCCGGACCTTCGTCTTCGTCTCGAATCGGCGCGCCTCGACGAGTTGCTCGACGGCCTCGAAGAGCATCGGCTCGATCTCGTTCTCTCGAATCAAGCGGCGCGACGCTCGGGTGAGCGCCTGCGCAGCCAAGCCCTCGCACGCCAGCCCGTGAGCATCATCGCGTCCAAGCCGCCCGTCGACTTTTCCTTTCCCGAGCACCTCGAGCGCCATCCGATGATCGTGCCCGGCCCGAGCAGTGAAGTGCGCCGCGAGTTCGACGCCCTTTGCGATCGCCTCGGCGTTCACGTGACCATTCTCGCCGAGGTGGACGACATGGCCACGATTCGCCTTCTGACAGCCGACAGCGATGCGCTGGCCATCGTTCCCTCCGTCGTTCTTCGCGACGAGCTGCGCGAAGGCATCGTGCACGAGATCTGCGTCGTGCCCGACATCGCCGAGAGCTTCTACGGCATCACGCTCGCAAGACGATTCCAGCACCCATGGGTGCCGAAGCTGCTTGCCCGCGACCCCGCCGAGCTGCTCGCCATGGAATCGCTCGCGTCGCAGGGTGAGTGACGTCCAAGAGCGGAATGCAGGGCGCGGGCCGCAGAGAGCAGAGCGCGGGTCGCGGAGAGCAGAGCGCGGGCAGCAGCGAGCAGAGCGCAGAGCGCGGGTCGCGGCGAGCAGAGCGCGGGTCGCGGAGAGCAGGTCGCAGAGGGCAGAGCGCGGGTCGCGGAGAGCAGGTCGCAGAGGGCAGAGCGCGTCGACTCAAACGAATCGCATCGGCCTACCTACCGGTCGTCGTTTGCCAACGCACCTTCACCGGCGACGGCGTCCAAATCGACGAAGGCGCGATCGATGGCGCCCTCGGCGTCCTCGTCCAGGCTTCGCTTGCCGCCGAGCATGTCGACGATGGCCTGGGCTTGCCGCTTCGTTGCGCCGGCGCTCCGCAACTCTTCGACGCTGGCCGTCTGAATGGCTTGAAGGGACCCGAGCGCGCTCAACAGTTTGATGCGCGTCTTCGGGCCGACGCCGGGTACGGCGTCGAGGCCGCTCGTGAAGTCGCGCTTTTTGCCGAGCTTGGTCCGCAGGTGGTTGGAGAAACGGTGCGCCTCGTCCCTCGCCAGCGCGAGCATTGAAAGGGCCGGCGTGCCGTGAACGGCGATCGGGTTCTTTTGGCCCGGCAGGTAGATCCGGTCGACGCGCTTTTCGCCAAGGGGGTTTTCCTTTTCCTTGGCGAGCGCGGCGACGGGCAGCTGCGCGCCCATGTCCTTGAGCGCGGCGAGGGCCATGCCCAGCTGGCCTTTGCCGCCGTCGACGACGAGCAGGTCCGGAAGGTCCCAACCTTTCTCGCCCTTGCGTCCGCGGCGAAAGCGTCGGCTGAGCACCTCGTACATGGCGCCGTAGTCGTCGCCGCCGCTCACGTGCTTGACGTGATAGCTCCGGTAGCGCGCCTTGTTGGGCGCGCCGTTCTCCAGCGCCACGATTGCGGCGACGGTGTTCTTGCCGCCCGAGTGGGACACGTCGATGCACTCGATGTGCCGCGGTAGGGTTGGCAAGCGCAGCTTCGCCTGCACGGAGGCGAGGCGCGATTCGACGTCTTCCTTGGCGCGTTCCTTTTCCGCAAAGGCGTGGCGCGCGTTGTCGAAGGCGAGGTCGAGGAGCTTCTTTCGTTTGCCGCGCTGCGGCGCGAGCACCTGCGTCGCGCGCCGCACGGCCCGGCTTCGGTGGCGCTCCGAAAGGGCGCCGGCGAGCCCCTCCATCGCTTCGATGGGCAGGGGCAGTAAGACCTCGTCGGGAACGGGCGCGCGCGCATACCACTCGGTGACAAAGGCCGCGACCAACTCGTCGTCCGGCAGGGTGGGGCGAAGGTCGTAGGTGCGAACGCCGACGAGCCGTCCGCCGCGAAGCTGAAGCACGGCGATTTCCGCCAGGTCACCTTGGCGAAAGAGGCCGATGGCGTCTTGATCCAAGGATGTGACCGTCGCGACGCGCTGCCGCTCGCGCGCCCGGTCGACGGCCTTCAGCTGATCGCGATGCACGGCCGCTTGCTCGTATTCGAGGGCGTCGGCAGCGGCTTTCATCTGCGCTTCGAGCTTGACGACGAGCTCGTCGTGGCGCCCCTCTAGAAAGAGGCCAACGTCCGAGACTTGGCGGGCGTATGCGGTCCGATCGACGTCGATCACGCACGGCCCGGGGCACCGGCGAATCTGGTACTGGAGGCAGGGCCGAACGCGGCGGGCCATCTCCTGGTCCGTGCAGGTGCGCAGCTGAAAGTGACGGTTGACCAAGCGCAGCGTTTGTCGGGCCGCCGTTGCCGAGTGGTAGGGGCCAAAGTATCGGGCCCGATCTTTTCGCGGGCGGCGGACGACTTCCAGCCGGGGCCAGTTCGCCGCTGGGTTCAGC
>JBCCRV010000747.1:0-3591 GCA_039201085.1 Myxococcota bacterium
ATGGGCGACATCGAAGAAACGGCCACGAACCGCGCCTACGCGATCGAAGGCCGCGCCCGGCCCGAAGAGCGTCAGCTTTCCCGTGAAGCCCAACGCGAACAGGCCAGCAGCGCCGGCATTCTCGGCGTGCTCGCCGCCAGCCAGGCGCTCAACGTGCCCACGAGCGTCTACGGCGCGGACACGGCGATCGGTTCGGATCCGATGAGCGCGCTCGGCAACCTGATGGGCGCGGACCTCGGCGACGCCTTCGGCTACGGCGGGCTCGGTCTTCGCGGCACGGGCCGCCACGGCGGCGGCGATGCGCTCGGCACCGTCGGCCTTGGCGAGCACGGCATCGGCCACGGCGCGACGTGCAGCGGCGGCGGTCGCTGCGAGGGCACGCAAAGCGGCGTGGGCGGCCCGGGCGGTCCGGGCCTTCGTCGACACGAAGGTCGTACGCCGCCTCGACTGCAGCCCGGTCGTCCCATCGTCAACGGCAACATCTCTCGCGAAACGATTCGCCGCGTGATGCGCCGCCACCACAACGAGTTCCGCTTCTGCTTTCAGCGCTCGCTGCAGACGAACCCGGACCTTGAAGGCCGCGTCACCACACGCTTCGTCATCTCGCCGAACGGCGCCGTCGCCGCCGCCACGATTCAAAGCTCCTCGCTCCGCCACGCGGAAACCGAAAGCTGCGTTCGCGACGTCGTGCGGCGCGTGACCTTTCCCGCGGCGGAACTGGGCGGCGCCGTCAGCGTGACCTACCCCTTCTCGTTCACGAGCCCGCCGCGCTGAGTGCACTTTGTCTTTGACCACGCGCGCCCGGTCATCCTTCCCCGGATGACCGGGCGCCGTTGGTTGGGAACGAGTACATCGGACCTCTGGCAGATCGCCCCGTCCTCGACCGTATTCCGCTTCGCGTCGGTTCCACGCCGGGCGCCGATCGTCGTTCGGTCTCTGCGGTATCCAAGCGCACGGTTGTCCGTAGATGAAGCTCGTTTGTGAAAGGCCTTCTTTGCGAAGTGCCCGCGGATGAGGAAGCGGGGTACGGGCCCGTTGTGTACACTCGCCATCGACATGGAAGTTGCGTCCGTTTTCCTCATCGCCCACTTGCTCGGCTTTGCGACCTCCGTCCACTCGGTCATGAACACCCGGACCGCACAAGGAGCGGTCGCATGGGCGGTGTGCCTCAATACGCTGCCCTATGTGGCGGTCATCGCCTACTGGATCTTCGGCCGCAGTAAGTTTCAGGGGTACGTGCGAGCCCGCCGCAGCGCGGACAGCCGTTTGAAGGAAGTCGAAACGATCGTATCGAACGGAACGGAGCCGTTCCAAGTGACTGAGCGACTCCGTCCACAAGCGCTCCGAGCCGCGGAATCGCTTGCAGGTGTGCCCTTGCTGTCAGGAAACGCGGTCGAGTTGCTCGTGGACGGCGACGCGACCTTCGACAGCATCTTTCAGGGAATTGACGAAGCCCAAGAGTACATCCTCGTCCAGTTCTACATCGTTCACGACGACGATTTGGGCCGGCGTCTGAAGGAGCGCTTGATCGCACGCGCCAAGGAGGGAATCCGTGTCTTCTTCATGTTCGATGAGATCGGAAGCATGGCCCTCTCGAGGTCGTACCAAAGGGAGATGCGGGAAGCGGGGGTGGACATTCGTGCCTTCCACGCCACCAAGGGGCGGACGAACCGATTTCAGCTGAACTTCCGGAACCATCGCAAAATCGTCGTGACGGACGGCCGGGTTGCTTGGATCGGTGGCCACAACGTTGGGGATGAGTACTTGGGCAAGGACGAGAAGTTCGGACACTGGCGCGACACCCACGTTCGCATCGAGGGCCCGGGGATGCTCAACGCACAGCTCTCTTTCGTGGAGGACTGGAACTGGGCCACGGACGAGATTCCCGAACTCCGATGGGATCCGGCACCCGCCGTCCAGGAAAACAACGCGCATGTTCTGGTTACGCCAAGCGGTCCGGCCGACGAACTTGAGACGTGCAATCTAATGTTCGTGCATGCGCTGAACACGGCCGAGTCCCGCATTTGGATCGCAAGCCCTTACTTCGTGCCCGACCACTCCGTCGTCGTCGCGCTACAGGCGGCGGGTTTACGTGGCGTCGATGTGCGTCTGCTCGTTCCCGAGGAAGCCGACTCGCCCTTGGTACATCTCGCATCCTACGCCTACTTCGACGATGCGATGCGAACGGGCGCAAAAATATACCGCTACACCGACGGATTCCTGCATCAAAAGACCATGCTCATCGACGATCAGGTGGCAACCATCGGAACCGCAAACTTCGACAACCGCTCCTTCCGCCTCAACTTCGAAGTGACCGCAGCGATCTCCGAACCCTCGTTCATCGAAGACGTGAAGGTGATGTTCAACAACGACTTTTCAAAGGCGACCCCCATTGAGCCCGGCGAATACGACCGGCAACGCTGGTGGTACCGGGTCATGATTCGCTTTGCCCGCCTTACGGCGCCAATTTTGTAGCCCTGCAGTCTAGCCGTTACGCGCCGTCGGACGGCCGCGCCGCGTGCTGCCAATCGACGGGCAAATCCAAAAAGCCTTCGCCGTGCAGGTAGTCGTATACGGCGTTGCACATCACCGCGCAGATCTCCGCATAGATGCGCGGGTCTGCGGCAAAGCGCACCGTTTCCGGGCGCCACCCGTCGTCGTGGCCAATGCGTTCGGAAAGCGGCTGCTGAATCGACCCGAGCAATCGGTCCATGAACTTGGCCTCGAAGACCTCGCGAAACTGCGGAAACTGCGACTCGGTGATCTTGTAGTCGAGGCCTTGGGCCACCCGCGCTTCACGCACGACTTCCCATGCGAACTCGCCGAGGGCGTCGCGAAAGTCGCGGAGCAGAAAGACCACAAGAATGTCGCGGTAGACGGCGAGCAAGCGCTCGAGCTCCGGCTTGTTTCGCGCCAACACGTCTGCCGCGAGCGACTTATGAAAGCGGCCCAGCCGCTCCTTCGCGCGTGTGAGCACCTCGTCGCCGGCAACCTGGAGCTGGTCGAGATCGTTGATAATCGCGGCGTGATGACGACGGTAGACGGCGAGCAGTGCGTCGTCTGCGTGTTCGAACATGCTGCTGAAGAACTGCGAGTCGCGCGGCTGAATACCGGACTCGATGTAGAGACCGACGATCTTGCGCTGGATGCCTTCGATCTTGTGGCGAATGAAGGTCTCGCGACGGGCCGAGACCATTTTCTCGAGCAGTTCGCGAAGCGAGCGAATCAGCTCGATCTCGAGCTGCTGCGCGTCCGAAGGCGGCGGCCGGCTCTCGGCGGCGGCCTGCAGCGCCTTGAGCTCGCTGACCACCTGCGCGGTGATCGCGTCGAGCTCGGCGTTCGTTTCCTGTTCGGGATCGACGTAAACGATGCGCGCCCTCAGCTGCTCGCTGCGAAGACGCATCGCTTGGTCGGCGAGCTCCTTTCGCTCCTTCGTCGCTTCGGGGACGGGCGGCGCCGCAAAGCGCTTGCGCGCCGGCGAGGGTTCCCGCTTCGGGAGCGGCGGCGGCGATTCGGCGGAGCGCTCCGCTGCGGGTGCGGCCCGCTTGAGCGGAGGCGGGCCGGCTCGTTGGGGTTTGAGGGGAGGCGGGC
>JBCCRV010000748.1:0-3586 GCA_039201085.1 Myxococcota bacterium
CGCGGGCCTGGCGGCGGCCCATCGGCAGCAGATCATTCACCGAGACCTAAAGCCGGACAACATCTTCCTAAGCGGGGAGCCCGTGCAGGTGAAGCTGCTGGACTTCGGCATCAGCAAGGTGTTCGGACTCGCAAAGCTGACGCGCACGGGGCAGATCCTCGGCACGCCACGCTACATGGCGCCGGAGCAGCTTTCGGACAGCGAAGACGTGGACCAGCGCATCGATGTCTATGCGCTCGGGGTGATGCTCTACGAAGCGCTGGCGGGTACGCCGCCGTTCGTCGGCGCATCACCGACGGCGCTTCTCACGGCGATTCTCCGCGGCGATGCCGTTCCCCTTCGCACGTATTGTCCGCAGCTCGATCCCGCCATTGAAGAAGTCGTCATGCGCGCCATGGCGCGAAGCCGCGAAGCCCGTTTCCCCTCGCCCCTCGATTTGGCGGAAGCGTGGGTGGACGCCGCCGGCGGCCCGCGACGGGGCGCCGCGACCAACCTTCTTGGCGGAAGCGGAAAGGCGACCCGCGCGCTGGGCGGAAGCGACTTGGGCGCGTCGGATTCGCCCGTGCTCGGCGCGCAGGCCGACGCGCCGCTTCGACCGGGCACGTTCCCGGCGATGGCCGAGCGGGCGGAGTACCGCAAAACCCGACCTTCGAGGCCCGCACCGGCCGCCGGGCAAAACGCCCAAGCAGCAGCCTCGCCAGCGGCGGCACCGCTTCCGGCGTCGCAAGCCGCTACCGTTCAGCCAGCCGCTGCGGCACCGGCGCCCGTTCAGCCAACCGCTACGCCCGTGCATGCTGCTCCCGTCGACGAAACTGCCGTGTTGCCGAAGCAGCGAGGCGGTCCCTGGGTCATTGTGCTTGCGCTCCTCGCGGGCGCAGCGACGGCGGCGGGGGCGCTGAAGCTGATGGACCATTTTCAAAACGCGGACGACGCGCCGGCAGCACCGAGCGAATCGGGTGCGGCAAGCGCCGCGCCGGCGCCGAGCGCAAGCGCCGCGCCAGCGCCGAGCGCCAGCGCCGGGCAGGCTCCGAGCGAATCTCTGTCCGCCGAGCCTGTGCCGAACGCCGGCGTCGAAAGCGACGACGAGTCCATCCCCCTCGGAGCTTCGCCCGAAGCGAACAACGCGGCCACACCCATGGGCGCATCCATCGAGCGCGGAACCCGCATGCGCACGCAAGCCCGAAGGCAGCGCAGCGCCAGCAGCGCCACGCTCTCGGACGCCCGCGAAGCGCTGCGCGTCGGAAACACGCCACGCTGCCTCGAGATTCTCGAACGCTTGGGCTCGCGAAGTTCGGGCGCGCTCTTCTTGGAAGGCGAGTGCCACCAGCGCGGCGGGGACCGCGCCGCGGCACTGCGGAACTACGAACGCTATTGCCGCGTGTTCCCCGGAGGGCCCGCCATCGGCGAAGTCCGTACGCGTGTCGCGCGGCTCGGCGGCCGTTGCGAGTAACGTTCGGACGGAGGCTCTCGAACGCCCTTGGCAGCGGCAGCTTTCGCCCGCGTGTGCTAGCGTTCGCCCATGCGAGCCCGCCTGCTGGTTTCTGCCGCCTTGCTTGTTCTACCCGCAATGGCCGCGCCCAAGGCGCACGCCGACGACGCCCTGCGGGAGCGTATCGTCACGCTTCTAAGCGCCTATGAAGGCGTGAACGACCCGGCGATCTGGCGGGGGCTCGGACCGGAGTCGGAAACGCTCGCGCAGCTCGTGGCCCTCTACAACGACGGCGACCAGCCGGGCTTTGTGCGGCTTCGCGCCGTCGGTGCAGCCGCGCACTTTCCGTCACCCGCGGCGCGCACGTTTTTTAGGGCCGTCGCATCACAAGCCGGCCAGGGCGACCTCTTCGTTCGTCAGGCGGTGGCTTCGATGGCGCGCGCCTTTGGCGACGCGGCCCTCGAAGACGTGGAGCCGTACCTCGCGCACCGCGAGACGATCGTGCGCGAAACGGCGGCGCAAGCCCTGGGTGCGATGCGCATCGCGCGCGCCCGAACGCTCCTTGAATCGCGCTTGCGCATCGAGCGCGACCAGGTTGTGCGCACGGCGCTCAGCCGAGCCCTTCGCCGCTAGATCGGTCTGACTTTCGAATGAGCCTCCCACGCCCATCCTGTTGCCCGATGTCCGCGTCCCTCCTCCTTGAAGTGTGCCTACATTCGTGCGTCGTCGGTCCCTGCCCTCAAACGGCACGACGAACGCGGCAGGCCCATTCGAAAGTCAAACCGGTCTAGACCGCTTGCCGACGCCATGATTCTGCGAAGCGAAACGGTCGAGCAGTCGATCGACTTCGATTTTAAGGACGTCTTCATCAAGGACGTCATCATGACGCAGGATCAGCCGATCGGAATGGTTCGAAAGCGGCGCGCCGCCGACGTTCGGGAAGGCCGGCCCAGCCGCGGTGCCGTGCTCTTGATTCACGGCTTCGCGCAGAACCGGTATACCTGGCACCTGCCGAGTCGAAGCTTTTCCGCCTACCTCGCCCACCACGGGTGGGACGTGTTCAACGTCGATCTTCGCGGGGCCGGTCGTTCGATGACCTTCGACGGACGACGACCGCAAGCGCTCGACGACTACATCGAAGAAGACCTGCCGGCCTGCGTGGACGAAGCCGTCGAGCTTTCAGGCCATTCGCGCATCGCGCTCGTTGGCCATTCGATGGGGGGACTCATCAGCTACGGCGCGGCTGCGACCTCCCTGCGTGGGCGCGTGTCGGCGATCGCTACGCTGGGTTCGCCCTACCGCTTTGGCGCCGGCTCGCGCCTCTTACGTGCCCTCTCCACGGTGCTGCAAACCACGCGGCTGACGGGCGCCTTCGACCGCACCATCGAGCTGCCGACGCGCCTCCTCGGGCGTCACCTTCATCGCCGGCGCCGTCTTTGGGACAGCGCGCTCTTTCCCACGCCGATTCGCGCGTGGCGTTCGGGCAACGTCGAGGACCAGGTGCTCGACGAATACCTAAAGAGCGCCTTTGATCGAACGAACCTGCAAATCGGCCTCGACATCATGGCCGGTGGCGATCGCGTCGCCCTGCGAAGCCGCGACGGACGAATTGACTATGGAAGCGCCTTTCAGGCCATCAAGGTGCCGCTTCTTTGCGTCGCCGGCGACCGGGACGACCTCGCGCCGCCCGAATCGGTGCACAAAGCGATCGAAACCTGCGGGAGCGAAGACACGACCTTTCGCGTCTTCCCCGTCGGCCACGCGGACCTGACGATCGGTCGCGATGCCGTCAGCACGATCTGGCCCCTCGTTCACCGCTGGCTCGACCGCCGCGCGTCGTCGAAGACCTCCGACGTCGAGTCCGGCGACTAGACCGGTTCGGTCGAACCGGTCTAGACGCAATGCCGTTCGGTTAAGGCGAGAGCAGGGGGCAGGACGAAGGACGCATGAAGCACAACGCTCGACGCTCGACGCTCGACGCTCGACGCTCGACGCTCAGAGCAGGACGCTCGACGCTGAAAGAAGGACGCGTTAGTGCGGGCGGTCGACCGTAGCACTCGCGCTCACTCCATCTGCCTCCTCAAACCGGGCGTGTCCGAGCAGATGTTCTGGGATGCCCGGGGCATGTCTTTTTCGCCCCGGTTCTGGCGTTTCTGC
>JBCCRV010000749.1:0-3572 GCA_039201085.1 Myxococcota bacterium
CGACCTCCTTGCCGGCGCCCTGGGCGGCATGGCTTCAATGATGGCTGCGCCAATGATGAGCAATGCCAACCTTCCGCAGCAGCCCAGCCGTGACGACGTTCGTTCGGCGCTCGGCCGGGTGGCGCGCCGAGCGCAGTCGTGTGGCGGAGGCACCCGCGGCGTGGCGAACGCCGCCATCGTGTTTGCGAGCTCGGGCCGCGTGCGCAGCGTGAACGTCACGGGCGTCCCGCCGGCCGTTCAGTCCTGCGTCGCCCGCACGGTGCGCAGCGCCCGCGTTCCGGCCTTCCAGCGCTCGACCTTCAACGTGAACTTCCCGTTCCGCGTCCAGTAAGCGCAAACCGCAACGAGAAGAGCCCGCTGGCGATGTCGCCGGCGGGCTTTTTCCGTTCGGCCCCCACGCGCCCATCGAAGAAACCGTGCAGGAGATCGGTGGTTCGGCGCCAGAGATACCCCCTACCCGGCTGAAGCCTTCCTGCGCAGCCACATCCAGAGACCCAACAGGAGCAAGCACAGGATGCTTCCAGCAACGCCGTACGCCCAGAGCGGCAAGCCGGGAACATGCATTTCGCAGACGAGCCGGATGGGGTCGTTGCTGGGTCCGTAGGCGACCGCGCTTGGCTCGGGAAGCGCTTCGTCCCGGCCGCCGCCGAGCAGCTCGCCGCCCGTGGCTGCCCGAAAGACAACATCGGTGCGGTCGACGTTTCGCGTCGCCATTCGGTCCTCGACCTCGACGGTGTACGAGCCCGGAGAGAGCTGGAGCATGGCCACCGCCTCGACGGCTCCGGGCGCCGCGCGCACGGTACCGAGCGGATCGAAGTACGGTTCGGCGAAGACCATCGGCTGGGGCTGGCCATTCACCGAAACGACGAGACCTTCGGCGAGGGCATCGGTCCAGCGCTCCATGTAGCCATCGGCTTCCGCTTGCGTGAGCTCTCCGTCTTCGTTCGCGTCGCCATCGCGCATCGCGAGCAGGCTCTGAGCAGGTCCGTAGCTCATGCTCACGACCAGGCGTAGCCCGTCGGGCCGTACATCAAACTTGATGTAGCGTTCGGCGCGGCTCACCACGTGACCGACGTGCGCGTCCGCGCTTCGGGCCATCGTCAAACAAAAGAGCGTGGCCGCTCCGAGGAGCTGCCACGCCTTTGCATTCCATGAACTCCCTGCGCGGGACCGTGTGCAACGCAGCGAAGTCATGCCGGTCTTGCTACGCGCTGGCCGTATCCAGACCGAGGTACTCGAGGAAGCGAACGCCCGTCGAGACGCCGAAGCCCGTGCCGCCCTTCGGCGCCTGACCGTGCGGCCCGTCGTTGAAGGCCGGACCGGCGATGTCGAGATGCATCCAGCGGCTCTTGCCCACGAACTCGCGAAGGAAGAGGGCCGCCGTGATCGAACCCCCGTAAGGGCCGCCCGTGTGCTTCACGTCTGCCACGAAGCTGTCGAGCTGGCTGCGAAGGTCCTTGTCGAGGGGCATGTTCCAGAAGCGCTCTTCGGAAAGCTCGGCGGCGGCCTCGTAGCCCTGACGTAGGGCCGCGTCGTCCGTGTAAAGCGCCGCGCGGTGGGGCCCAAGGGCCACCATGCAAGCGCCCGTCAGCGTCGCGTGGTCGATGATGATGTCGGGCTTGAGGGTCTTGCTGACCCAGCTCAAGCAGTCCGCGAGCACGAGACGGCCTTCGGCATCGGTGTTGATGATTTCCACGGTCTTGCCGTCGTGCGACTTGAAGACGTCGCCCGGGCGGTAGGCCGCGGCGCCCGTCATGTTCTCCGTGCAGCCGATGATTGCGTGCACGGCGACGGGCACCTTCAGGGCTGCCGCTGCGAGCACGATGCCCAGCGTAGCGGCGCCGCCGGCCATATCGCACTTCATGTCGACCATCGACTTCGCGGGCTTGATGCACAAGCCGCCGGCATCAAAGGTGAGGCCCTTTCCTACGAAGGCCACCGTTTGCTCGGCGCCTTCGGGCTCGTAAGAAACGTGAATCAGCCGAGGCTCGATGGCGCTTCCGCTGTTCACCGCCAGGAAGAGGTTCATGCCCTCGGCCTGAAGCTTTTTCTTGTTCCAAATCGAGATCTTCAGGCCCAGCTTTTCCGCCTCTTCCTTCGCGCGATCGGCGAAGGTGAGCGGGTTCACCTCGTTGGGCGGACCGTTCACGAGGTCGCGGGCCACGCCGACGGCATAGGCAACGTCACGGCCGGCCGCGACGGCGGCCTTCAGGGCCTTGTCCTTGACGTCATCCACCAAGATCGCGGCGCGCGAGAGGCCGCCTTTCGGACGGTTCGATCCGGTCTTGAACTCGGCGTAGCGATAGGCGCCGAGATGGAGGGCTTCCGTCACGGCACGTACGGTGGCGGCGTTGACTTCGGGGAGCACCACGGCGGCCGTCTTTTGACGCTTCGATGCCTTGGCCGCCTTGTGGCCGATCAGCCGCGCCGCCTCCACCGCATCGTCGACTCCGGTGGTACCGACCAATACAACCCACTTGGCCTTCACGCGACCACGGGCGGGTACGCGCAGCACCTGGCCGCGGCTACCGTTGAAGCCTTCGGCCTTGGCAATATCCGGCACTTGAACAACCGTCATTCCGGCTGCCAATGCGGCTTTGACCCCAGTATCGCTGTCCTCGAAAGCGACGCATTTCTTTGGGTCTACATCTAAATTCGACGCCGCCTTTAGATAGGGATCCGGGTTCGGTTTACGGTTTTCAACACAGTAAAACCCGACAACTGTATCAAACCGATCTCCGATGCCCGCTCTTGAGAGTTTTGAACGCGCATGTTCCCGTTCGGTCGTTGTGGCGATGGCCTTTGGCAGATCAAGCGTTTCAACTTTGTCCAAGGTTTCCAAAACCGTTGGCCGCAAATCAGGTCCTTCACCCAATAAGATATCATAGTGGGTGCGCCATTGCGCATGAAACTGATCGGCGTTGATCCTGATCCCGGTCCAGTGAGAGAGCTGTTCTGCAACACTTGCCTGCGTCACGCCAGCCAGTGCATGAAACCTCTCTAGCGGGAAATCAAAGCCGTACTCCAAAAGGGTCATTCGATTGGCAATAGAGGACAATCGCTCTGTGTCCAATAAGAGGCCATCCATATCAAAGATAATAGCATCAAAAGTCATGAGCGTGAGCTATCCGCACGCATGACTTGCCTCAAGACAAGTGATGTTACAGCGAATTTGCTTAGGATTGCTTGGTGACCTGAGTGTACTCAAGCTCAACAGGGGTCTCACGACCGAAGATAGACACGGTGACTTTAAGGCGCTGGTTCTCATCATCGACTTCTTCGACCATTCCAGAGAAGCCTTCGAACGGTCCGTCGGTGACGTTGATGTTTTCACCAATGTCGAAAGTGATCAAAGACCGTGGACGCTCTTCGCTTTCGACCACACGATTGAGGATAGTGTCCACTTCGCGGTCACGCATCGGGCTCGGCTTGCCGGGCTGGCCAAGGAAACCTGTGACGCGATTGATATTAGAAATCAGGTGATAGCCCTTTTCAGACATATCCATGCGCACGAGAACATATCCTGGCATAAAACGCTTCTCGACTTGGACTTTCTTACCACGACGGACTTC